>JAZSMB010000140.1:0-7947 GCA_045535685.1 Candidatus Scatosoma sp. | reverse complement strand
AGGCGGCTTTTTTGGTAAACGTGACCGCCAAAATAGAAGAAACGTCTGAGCCGTCTTTGATGAGATTGATAATTTTTTCGATCATGACCGTCGTTTTACCGCTACCGGCAGATGCGGAAACGATGGTTTTGCCTGTGGAGCGGATTGCAGCAAGCTGCTCGTTTGTAAACGTGTTTGCCATCGTCAATGATCCTCCCCATCCCGTTTTTTACGTGCGATTTCCGCAATCGCATTTGCGTCGATGCTCTGCTCTTGACGCGCATGGCAAACGTCGCGGCTGAACCCGCACATTCCGCCGTATTTACAATACTCACAGCTGCTTCCGTACGGCGTAGGCGCAATAAACCCGTCTTTGAGTTCTTCTTGCGCTTGTCTGGACACGAATACCGAATAATCGAGGAAATCTCGAAACGTTTCTTCGTCCATCACGCGCTTACTGTGCGTGTTTTTAAGCGAAGCAGGGAAAAACTCGCTTTGTTTGTCTTCCGTAAGCGACTTATCCCCGCAAAGCAACGCGTCGATATCGCCGTTCAAAAAGCCTTTCATTTGAAATTTTCCCTCGCTCGTATCCGTATAATCGACGGAGGCAGGGAAGTAAAACACCCCGGCAGGTATGCGTTCACCCTTGATTGCGGACATATAAAGCTGCATTTGCATCTTTCTGCCCGTATAGTACGACAGCGCGGAATCGTCTATCGCGCCCGTTTTATAATCGATGATGCGCACGTATTGATTCGTGCCGTCCACACGGTCGATTTTACCGCGGAAAGTATCCGTCGTCACCGATTTTTCCGTTTCTTCTACTACGAACGACGAGCCGGCAATTTGTTGATACGCCGCCACCGCTACCTCCGCACCCTCTTTTAAGAGTTTTTCGGCAAAAAATACCCCCGACGCCGTGTCCGACTGCGAAGAATACACCGGTTTTTTCAGCGATTCTTCCCCGATTTTCATCGCGAGTGCGTACATTTCTTCTTCCGACTGCACTTGCGAAGCGAATTTTGCCGTTTTTTCTAAAATTTCGTGGATAAAATTACCCGTATCCACCGCCAAAACCGCCGTTTCTTCTCTTTCTTTCAATTTTAAACCGCGTTCAACGAAATTACGGAACGGGCAAGAAAAATACCCTTCCATCGCCGTAGGAGAAATTTTTCCGTTTCTAAAAAACAGCTCTTCACCGCGTTCAACGCGTACATGCCCCTCTCGTTCCACCAAATAATCGTCTTTTTCGGTGATACTTAACTTATCCAAAGCCGTAAACAGCGAAGAATATTGCTCACGCCGATCCACCCCTTTTTGTTCGTAAGCGCTTTTCTCGTTAAGGAGTTGTCGTATCGCAGGCGTCAACGCACTACAACGGTACGCAAATTCTCGTGCCGTATATTCTTTTTTACGCGGCAAACGTTCGCCGTTTTCATCGCAAAACGCACCGTCCAGATAACGAAAAATTTCGCTGAGCGACGGCTCGCTACCGTCCAGCGATAACGAGTACGTGATATGCAATTCTCTTTCAAACGCGCACAAATTAAGGCATACGCTTTCGCGGCTGCGCAAATTTACTTCGGCAACGGTAGGTTCTAAGCGTGCTTTTACCTCGGCAAGGCGGGCAATTTCTTTATCCGACACAATCGCCGTATCCGTACCCGCACGCGGAACGTCCTCCGTCATCCCTAACGCAAATACCACTTGCGTATCCGTTATACGGCTATCCGTGATATCGCCAATAAACACCGCGTCCGCTTTTAAGGGAATGAGCGAAATTTCCGTCGCGTCCAAACCGTCTTGTAAAATAGCGGTAAATTCTGCAACCGTGAGTTCTTTATCCCCGATCAAAAGTTCCGCTTCTTCCAAAACGCGCTCTAATGCGCGGTAAATTTGCGCAAGATACGCTTTTTGCGCCAAATCGTCTAAACTTTCTTGCAGTAAGGACAACTTCTCTTCTGCTTGAAAATCGATTAAAAGTTGTCGTACCGCCGCCACGTACGCATCGCCGCGCGCTTTGTTTTTGATACCTTCCGTCGCTTTCAACAGCCGTTCTCGCCCCGATTGTAAAGCCGCTAAACAATACGCTTTTTCTACGATTTCACTATTTTTAATTTCTCGTTTCGCGCCGCCGCGATAGTTTGCAAACTTCAATAAATAGTTGCGATACTCGTCACTCTCGCCAAAAAAGGCGTTTTGCGTAAGCGATTGCACGGAAAGAGGCGAAAAGCGTTCTTTTACTACCTTTAAACAATCGAGTATAAACAGCCCGAGCGGATGTTTGCCCAGCGAACGTTTTTCATCGAGGAAGTAGGGAATTTTATACTCGGTCAACGCTCGTTTAATGGGCAACGAGTATGCGCTTACATTGGGCAAAAGCACGGCAAAATCGCGATAACGCAACCGCTCGTCCGTTTGCATGGCGCGTTTGATTTGTACGGCAACGTACTCGCATTCGGCAATTTTATCTTCCGCTTCAAAAATGCGGATTGCATTCGTTTTTTGTCTATTTTCCAAGTGGAATTCGGGATTAAACAAGCCGCGCCGCAACGTTTGTGCGTCGCCGTTTAAGGGGTTTTCCATACTGCGAACGCTCGTTTTTCCGTACTCTTTGCAAACGTCGATAAACGCGCTTGCCGCACGGTTTGTATAAATATCCTCTTCGCCTGCGCAAAAGATACCCACTACGTTTTTTGCATTTTCCAGCGCCGCGCGCACCACGCCAAGCGCTTGCAAAGTAAACGAAGAAAAGCCGAGAAAAAATACGTTGACGCCCGATAAATCGAACGCTTCACGCATACGCGTGGGCAAGAGTGCTAAATATCTACTCTCGTCCAAATACCCGTTTGTTTGTAAAAATGCCTCGTACCCCTCGTAAATGAGCGCTAAATCGGCTATTTTCGTTTTTAGAGCGGCGTCGGTGAGTTGTTCCATACTCTCACGCAACGTTTGCGGCGTTATGCACGAGGAGGCAAATTGCGCCAACGTTTCGTAGATACATTTGGCGTTATTGCCAATCCCCGCCGACGTTTTGAAACATTGCAGGGCGTTTTGGCGTTGCAATTTTGCCATCACCTCGCCCACCGCCATTACAGAGCCTTGTTTACTAATCGTTCTTTGCTCGGTTTGAATCATCCGCGCGAAGGTAGTAACCGAGCTAAACAGCGTACCGCCCATTTTACGCGTCAAAGCGCGTTCGGCAAGCAAAGTAAGCCTATCTTCGCAAAAAATCAAGTTTTCGCCGCCCTGCTTTTCAAACGCTTGAGCGTATTCCGCCATACAGTCCAAGCATTGCGAAAGCGTATGGGCTTTGAGCACCGTTTGCATAAACTACCTCCGATCAAACGTATTTCCTTTTCTATTATAACATACTTTCAGCTAAAATTTCAGCTTTTTTTTACAATAAATTTGCGGAAATCTTAATTTTGTTTTTACAAATTTAAAATTATGTGCTATAATAATAGAAAATAGGTTTGGACAACCCCATTTATAAGGTGGATTAAGTAAAATATGAGAAGTAAAAAAATAACGACCGCCGCTTGCGCGGTACTCAGCGCTTGTTTTTTATCCGCTTGCGCGACGACGAATAACCAAGTGACGTTTAACAACTTTTGGTTTAACGACCCTACCATCAATCCTGAGCCTGCGGTGCTCGAACGGTTGACCTACGACGTAAAGTTTACCGCTTCATCTAAAGGCGACGGTTACGAGGTGCAATATAACGACGGCACGTATGAAACTACGCTTTCGCTCAAAGACGTAAACGGCGAAAAAAGATACGTTTACGAAACCGCGTTTGCAATCAGCGGTAAATATTTTTTCGGAGCAGATGAAAAAGAATTTACCGACACGACGACGGCTACCGTAGAGTTTGTGAAAAACGGTAAGCTGACGCCCGTTTCGTCGAGAAAGACGATTGAAAACTATTCGCCTACGAGTGGCGGAACGAGCATTGACAAATGCTATACCTACGTGCATTATCAAATAGAAACGACGTATGAAAACCAGGCTACGAGCGGTACAACGACCGTTACGAACTTGGAAACGCAAAAAACGAGTACGAATACGTATACAATCGATAGCAAATATACGTATTTGGACAACGAACAACTCTTGTTTGCGCTCCGCGGTTTAACGCAAAACCAAGCCCCGCTTTTCTACGTTTACGCACCGTTTGCGGGGCAAGTACAAACGATTAAAACCGTCCTCAACACCAAAGAAGAAAACATCGAATACGCTTACGATAACGGTACGGAAAACGGCTTTGAAGGCATCGTCAATACCTACCCCATTACCGTGCAAGTGGACGCTAAATTGTCGGGCGCAGGGCAAACGGTTTGGATTGCAGAATACAACCCCGATCTCAATACCCACCGCAACGTTATTTTAAAAATGCAAACGCAGCTTGCGTATAATTTGGGATACTTCACCTATACCTTGAAAAAAGCAGATTTTTATAAAAACTAATTTCACGAAAAAGATACACGCCCTACTGAAACAAGTAAGGCGTGTGTTTTTATATATTCAAATTCTTTTCAAGCGTTTATTCTGTGCAATAACGGAAAAACGCGTCGCAATCGTCCAACCAGTTGGATATTCTCGGACAATGTGCCACAACACCGCCGTTTACTTCCGCTTTGCCCGTGGATAAGCCGTGACGACCATAGGGATATACGTGGAGTTCGTAGCGAACGCCTTTATCCGCACAAGCGAGCGCGTAGCGAATGGCGTTATCCGCAGGCACGACCGCATCGGTTGCTGTTGTAAAGATAAACGCCGGGGGTGTTTGCTCGCTAACCGCTTCGTTTAAATTCAGCGTTTTCAACAGTTCCGCCTTTTCTTCTTCCGAATACCCATACAATACGTTATTGTACGAGCCCTGATGTCCGTGAATATTCGAAACGACCGGATACATCAACCCGATTGCCGTCAACTTACAATTAAGCGACGCTTTTGCAATCTCTTCGATTTTATGCCAAGTAACTGCTAACGATCCGACGAGATGTCCGCCTGCCGACGCACCGATGGCATATACTTTATCTGCTTCTACACGCAAACTTTCCGCATTCTTTTTTACGTAATCGACTGCCGAAGCAAGCTCTAAAAGTTGCTCGGGATAACTTGCGCCCGTAGGTCCGCCGATGACGTATTCTAAAACGAAACAGTTATATCCGCGCGACAAAAATTCGAGTGCAATCGGCTCGCCCTCGCGCGGACTGACGTGTCCGTATCCGCCGCCGGGCACGATTACTACCGCAGGACGCACGTAGGTATCCGCTACGTAGCAGGTCAATTGCCCGCCTTTTAAGGGATATTCCTTTGTCAAATCGATTGTCTTGATATCCATATCTTCACTCCTTGAAAGATACCGACGAACTTGCGCCGTCGGTATTTGTTATTTGATTTAGTTGAAAAATTCTGCGTAGATTGCGCGAATGCAGTTGTCGCAATCTTTGTTTTCCACGCCGACGATAATGTTCATTTCGCTCGAGCCTTGATCAATCATAATTACGTTGATATTTGCCGCGCTGAGTGCATTGAAAAGGCGGGCGGAAGTACCGATATTATTCGCCATTCCATGCCCTACGGTTGCAACGAGCGCAATGTCTTTATGCGTGTAAATTCTATCGGGATTTACCGCTTGTTTCATCTCTTCCATCAGCGTTTCCAAAACGCCGTTTTTTAAATACTCGTTATCGATAATCAAAGACATGGTATCGATACCCGAGGGCAAATGCTCGAAAGAGATGCCGTGTTTTTCGATGACGGAAAGCACTTTTCCAACGAAACCTACCTCCGAGTTCATCATCGATTTTTCTAAAGAAATAACCGTAAAATCTTTCTTGCCTGCGATACCCGTAACGACCGTTTCGCCTACGCTGCGTTTATGCGTTTTTACGATATACGTGCCCGCATCTTCGGGACGGAAAGTGTTGCAAATACGAATGGGAATTCCTGCGCTTCGAACGGGGAAAATCGACTCGCTATGTAATACGTTTGCACCCATATACGAAAGCTCGCGCAGTTCTTGATAAGAAAGTTCTTTGATGCATTTCGGCGCGTTGACGATTCTGGGATCGCACGCAAAGAAACCGCTAACGTCCGTCCAGTTTTCGTACAAATCCGCGCGCATGCCACGCGCTACGATCGCGCCGGAAATATCGCCGCCGCCACGCGAGAACGTTTTTACTTTACCGTCTACCCCTAAGCCGTAAAAACCGGGAATAACGGCGCGAGGGTATTTTGCGAGCGTTTCTGCAGTTAAATCAAACGATTTTTCATCCAACACACCCTGTTCGTTAAAGCGAATACACTCCGTTGCGTCCACGAACGGCACGCCAAGTACTTCCGCCATGATTTTTGCCGCAAGATACTCGCCGCGCGACGCACAATAATCTCTGCCCGCACCCGCTAAAATTTCTTTTTCGATTAAATCGAGCGCGGCGTCCATACCCACGTTTTTGCCGAGTTCTTTTTCGATATTTAAAAAACGAACGCGGATTTTTGAAAACGTTTCATCGAACGTTTGCTTATCCCCCGTTTCGTAAGCGTCCGAGCATTTATACAACAAATCGGTCACTTTGATATCACCGCTGAAACGCTTACCGGGCGCAGATACAACTACGTAGCGACGCTGATCGTCGGACGCAATAATTTTTGCGCCTTTCAAAATTACGTTTCCGTCCGCCATCGACGTTCCGCCAAATTTACATACTTTCAATCCCATAACAACTCCTAATACGCTTTCGCCAACGGCGAATAGTAAAAACGATACTCAATCCTTTCCCCAAAAACCTTATACGTTGAGTAATACCACGATCAACACCGCAAAAATCAAGGATAAGAGCTTAATCCAAAATTTAGAAATGAATACGTTTTTTAAAAATTGTCCAAATTTCATCTCAATAATCCTCCGCGTTTCTTGTTATCCGTAAGCGGCATATCTTGCCAGTAATAATCTTTTAATGCGTCCATCAGCATATCGTAATCGGCATAGCGTATAACGTTGCCTTGCTTGATGATGGAAATAATCCCCGTTTCTTCGGACACAACAAGCGAAATGACGTTTGCTACTTCCGTGATGCCAATCCCCGCACGATGACGAGTGCCGTATTCTTTGGGATAACTCGTCTTTTGCGTGAGCGGTAAGAAACAGCCCGCCGCTTGAATTTTATGACCGTGGATAATGGTCGCGCCGTCGTGTAAGGGCGCTTTGGGGAAGAAAATACCTTCCAGCATTTGCGTGGAAATTTCCGCATCGATCGTCACGCCGCTTTGCAATACTTGCTTAGGCAAACTGCCCTTGGAAAGCACGATCAACGCACCCACGTTGTTTTTAGACATATTTTGCAACGCTTTGATGATGTTTTGCATACAACGCTCGGTATCCGCTTGCGGACGCACGTCGGTATTACCGCCCGTGTGTTTTTCTACCGTTTCCTTTGCCGAGTGAACGTCCCACAAACTCTTTTTTACTTCCACGTTGAACAAAATCAGCATAAACGCCGACAAAAGCATTACGTAAAAGAGTAAAAATTGCTTATCGATGAGTTGATCCGCGAACACGTGTAAAGCGCCGCCGCCTACCAACAGTAACCAGTACAAAAGCATCAACTTCGTCGCGTCGTTGTCGCGTAAAATTTTGGACACGTAGAAAATGAGCGCGAAAAAGAACAAAATTTCCACCGCAAAAACCACTTGGAATTGCGTAAAGAAAGCAATCGCGCCGTCCTTGATCTGCGTCAATCGTTCCATCGTTGACAAAAGTCCGTATAACATAAACTCCTCCGCTTATCATCCACGCGCACGCGCGAGTGGGATTGATAAAACTTCTTGATATTATTATATATAATATTTCCTAAAAAATAAAGCGTTTTTCAAAGCGTTTTTACGAATTTGCAAAAAACAAGCGGGAAATAACCGTCTTTAACGCGGAGGGGGGCGTCATAACACCGCATTTGATAT
>JAZSMB010000181.1:0-2419 GCA_045535685.1 Candidatus Scatosoma sp. | reverse complement strand
AAAGAAACTAAAAAAACAAAACCCCGATTTGCTGATTGCCGTCGGGGGTTGTATGTCGCAGGAAAAGGGAAAAACGGAAATTTTGCATAAGAAGTTTCCCTTTATCGATATTATGTTCGGTGCGTTGAACTTGGAGGAGCTGGAAACGCTTATTCGCTTAAAAAAACAACAAAAAAAGAAAGTTATCAGCGTAATCGACGAGGCGGGGGAAATCGTAGAGGATTGCGAGCCGTACCGCACCAGCTATCCCAACGCTTGGGTCAATATTACGTACGGTTGCAACAACTTTTGTTCGTACTGTATCGTTCCGTACGTGCGCGGTCGCGAGCGCTCACGCAAAGCGGAAAATATTATTGCCGAAGTAAAACAACTCGTAAAAGACGGTTATAAAGAAATTACTTTGCTTGGTCAAAACGTAAACTCGTACGGCGCGGACGGCAATGCGGGTATGACCTTTGCCCAACTTTTAGACGAAATCGCGCAAATCGAGGGCAAATTCCGCCTGCGTTTTATGACCAGCCATCCCAAAGATTTTAACGAAGACGTCGTAAAAGTGATGAAAAAGCACGATAAAATATGCAAGCTTGTGCATTTGCCCGTGCAATCGGGGTCGAGTAGTATTTTGCAAGCGATGAACCGCCGTTATACGCGCGAAAAGTATTTGAGCGAAATTGAAATGCTTAAACGCCACTTACCCCAAGCGGAAGTGACGACGGATATCATTGTAGGTTTCCCCGGCGAAACAGAAGAAGATTATCTTTTAACGGAAGATTTGGTAAAGCAAGTGGATTTCGCGTCGGCATTCACGTTCGTATATTCGCCTCGCCAAGGCACGCGCGCGGCAACGATGGAAAACCAAATCCCCGAAGACGTGCAAAAGGACAGAATTATGCGCTTGGTTGCGCTTGTCAATACGCTCACTCGGCAAAAATCGGAAAAATACGTGGGCAAGACGGTGGAGATTTTGTGCGAAGACTACGACGAGAAAAAGGGCTTGTATATGGGTCGTGACGAGTTTGGCCGTATGGGCTATTTCCAAAGCGAACAAAACGAAATCGGCGAGTTTGTTTTATTACGCGTGACCAAAGCAAACGGCATTTCGCTCTTTGGCGAAAAAGTGAATGGATAAGGGAAAAAGGTAGGTAAAAATAATGGCACTTTCACAAATGATGCAACACTACTTGCAGATGAAAGAAAAATATAAAGATTGCGTCCTTTTTTACCGTTTGGGCGACTTTTACGAGATGTTCTTCGACGATGCGATCGAAGTTTCTAAACTTCTCGATTTAACGCTCACGGGTAGAGATTGCGGACTTGCTGAGCGCGCGCCGATGTGCGGCATTCCTTTTCACGCGGCGGATTCGTACGTTGCCAAGCTGGTGGCGGCGGGTAAAAAAGTCGCTATTTGCGAACAGCTTACGCAACCGGGCGGAAAAGGGCTTGTGGAGCGTGACGTTATCCGTATCGTATCAGCGGGTACGGTCATCGAAGAAGATTACTTGGACGAGGGGCGTAACAACTATATTGCCTGCGCGTTCAAAAACGAAGAAACCATCGCGCTTGCGTGGACGGACATCACTACGGGCGAATTTCTCGCGGAAGAGTACGCAGGCGGGTCTGCTTTAGAAGAAGCGATCGGCAAGCTTGTGAAACTTGGAGTAGTGGAAATTATTTGCAACGAAGATATGCTTTTGGCAAGTAAATCGGTAAAAGAAGTAAAACACGGTCAACTTCCGCCGTTTTCTTGCTATTTACCGTGGGCGTTCAACGTAAAACACGCGGAAAAGAATTTACTCGAACAATTCAAAGCATTGTCGCTTGCGGCATACGAAATAGCCGCGCACGATAACCTGATAGCGGCGGCGGGCGCACTCGTCGAGTATTTACGCGAAACGCAAAAACACGCGCTTGTCAATATTCACACGATTAAAGTGTTAAACCGCAGCAAGTTTATGGAAGTGGACGCAATCGCCGTTCGCAACTTAGAACTTGTCAAAAACAACGCGGAAAATAAAAAATACGGCTCGCTTTTGTGGGTGCTCGATAAAACGAAAACGGGCATGGGCGCGCGACTTTTGCACCGTATGGTGTTATCCCCTTTGAAAGATATCAGCGAAATCGAATACCGTCAACAGGGCGTGGAAGAATTATTAAACGCGTCCGTAGTGCGCGTCGGGCTTTGCGAAATTTTAAGCTCGATGGGCGACGTAGAGCGTTTAGCGGGTAAAATTTCCAACGGCAATTTCAACCCCAAAAACTGTTTAGCACTCGCGGCGGCGTTGCACGCTTTGCCGTCTATCAAATTCCAACTCAGCGGTTTTACCGCACCTATTTTACGCGATATTGATAACGATTTGGTGGACTTGCAAGATTTAGCCGATTTATTAAGTGAAGCGATCGACGAAGAGGCGGGCGCGCT
>JAZSMB010000012.1:0-2286 GCA_045535685.1 Candidatus Scatosoma sp. | reverse complement strand
CGCCCACGCTTTTGGATATGATGGGCATCAAGCAACCCGAGGAAATGACGGGCAAAACGCTTATTGTTTAACGAAAAGACATAAAAGTAGAAAAAAATTACAAAAAACACGCAAAAAAAGTTGCGATATTTCTTTAAGTATGTTATAATCTATGCGTATTTGAAGAATAAAGATAAAAGGATTGAAATACGATATGTTGAAATTGATTTCTTTATTAACCCCCGTAAACGGCGACGCGCTGTACGGATTATATTTCGGGCTTAGCTTGACGATGATTATTTTGATGGCTGTTTCGGCTGTTACTGCAATCATCTTAATTTTGTTGCAACCCAGCAACTCGAGCGGTATCGACGCACTCGGCGGTTCGAGCGAAACGTTCTTTGGTAAAAACAAAGGCAAATCTATCGAAGCGCAAATGAAAAAATGGACTTGGATTTGCTTGGCAATCCTCGTAGTATTCGCAATTGCTTTCTACGTTTTGCAATTAGAATCCATTTGGGCGTGACATCATCTCAACCAACGTCGGCGGCTTAGCTTTTTTAAGCCGCCGTTTTTCTTTCCTCCAAAAAAAATCTACATACGCAAGGAGGTGATTGTATGAGCGCAAAAGAAAGAATTTTTGAACAATTTGAAAACGGACGCTTGGCAAATAAAACGGTAAGCGAAATTTGCAAAGCGCTGGATATCCCCTATCGCGAGAAAAACCGCTTACTCGGCTTGCTCGACGAACTCATCAAAGAAGGTAAAATTTACGCAAACGACGGGGGCAGGTATGGAACGAGTGAACAATTAGGGCTTATCAAAGGCAGGATTTTTGGCAACGAGCGCGGGTTCGCGTTCTTAATCCCCGAAGATAAACAAGCGTATCAAAACGACTTTTTTATCCCTAAAAAGAGTTTGCACGGCGCGCTGCACGGCGACGTGGTTTTAGCCGAAAAATCGTTTGCGTTGACAGGCGAAAACGAAAGTGACGAGGCGCGCGTTGTGCAGATCGTTTCGCGCGGTTACGACACCATCGTGGGCACCTTCCGCAGAGATAAAAAAGCGGGCTATTTACTCCCCGATGAAAAGAGATTTTCCAAAGAAATTTATATCCCCCTTTCCGATTGCTCGCATATCAAAAACGGCGTAAAAGCGGTCGCTAAAATCACTTCGTATCCGAACGGCAAAAGCCCGGGCGGTCAAATCGTGGAAATACTCGGCGACGAGGACGACTTTTTCGCGGAAGAGTTATCCATCATTCGCTCATACAAGCTCTACGAAGAATTCCCTCAAAAAGTGCAAGCGGAAGCGATTGCGCAACAAAAACGCGGTATTACCGCGGAGGATATCGCTACCCGCCGCGATTTACGCGATCAGCTGATTGTAACGATTGACGGCGAAGATACGCGCGATATCGACGATGCCATCTCGCTCGTTAAGCAGGGCGATCAATACTTGCTCGGCGTGCATATCGCCGACGTTTCGCATTACGTCAAAGAGCGTTCGCATTTGGATAACGAAGCGTACGCGCGCGGTACGAGCGTCTATTTCCCCGACCGCGTGTTGCCGATGCTGCCCAAAGCGCTTTCCAACGGCATTTGTTCGCTCAACGAAAACGAGGATCGATTAGCTCTTTCTTGTTTGATGACGGTGGATAAAAAAGGCAACGTCAAGCAAAGCGAAATCGTCGAAACGGTGATCAAAAGTACGTATAAAATGACGTACAACGAAGTGACGAAAATCTTGGATGGCGACAAGGAAATGTGCGAAAAATACGCACTCGTTAAGGACATGGTAGGCTTATTTGCCGAGTTGACGCATATTTTGCAAGAAAAACGCGCCAAAAAAGGCAGCGTATCGTTGGACGTAAAAGAGGCAAAAATTCTATTTGACAATACCACCAACGAAATTACCATTCCCGATTACGAACGTGCGTTTTCCTATCAAATCATCAAAGCGTTTATGGTGCTCGCCAACGAAACGGTTGCCGAGTATATGAACGGAATCGAAGCGCCGTTTATTTACCGTATCCACGAAAAACCGACGCAAGAAAAGGCAAAGACTTTCCAAACGTTTGCCCAAACGCTGGGCGTAACGGCGCGTTTCCAAGCGGACGACGTAAAACCGTACGATTATAAAAATATTTTGGAAAAAGCGGAAGGTCTACCCTTTTATTCGGTGTTAAACCGCGTCATGCTCCGCTCCATGCAAAAAGCGCGTTATAGCGCGGACAATATGGGACACTTTGGCTTGGCAAGCGATTGCTATTGCCACTTCACGTCCCCCATTCGCCGTTATCCCGAC
>JAZSMB010000087.1:0-2948 GCA_045535685.1 Candidatus Scatosoma sp. | reverse complement strand
TCGGCTCATTCGTCGCTTTTTTTATTGGTCGAAAACTGGGGAATAAAGCGGTTTCTTGGATGGTTGGGGAAGAAGCGTTAAAGAAATGGCAAAAGAAGTTAAAAGGAAAGGATAATTTTATCCTTACGCTTGCTTTTGCTTTGCCAGTATTTCCCGACGATATTTTATGTTTTTTAGCTGGCTTATCGACAATGACTACGAAATACTTTTTGATTATGGTGACGTTGTGTAGGGCGGTTGGAATAGCAGGAACGTGTTATTCCGTCGATTTAATTCCGTTTAATACATGGTGGGGAATTAGCATTTGGATAGCATTAGCATTGATTGCTATCTTTGCCTTTGCAATTATATATAAAAATTTGGATAAAATCCAAACAAGATTTCGCGCAAAAAAGGGAGGAAAATCCTCTTGAAATATATGTCAAATCATAATTGCAAAAAAAAATGTATTTTTGAGAATTTTTTTTTGCAAGATACTTGAAAAATGGAAAAATTTGTAGTATAATTGTATTTGGTAGGGATTTGGCATTTTTATAAACCCCTAACAGTAAGATTTTTATTATAACCGAGTTTTTAGGAGAAAAATTATGGAGAAAATTCAGTTATTGCAAGATCGAAAGGCAAAGATTGCGAGTGCGGCGAAGGAGATTCGCGACGACGTGAACGCAATCATTGATGAAGGCAGTTTTGTAGAGCTTTCGGCATTCAGCTTTTCGAAAAACGATTTCTATAATGAAGATGTGACTGGCGAAGGCGTCGTTACAGGTTTTGCAACCGTAGACGGTTATCCGTTCTATATTGTTGCGCAAAATTATAAGGTTTGCGACGGTGGTATGTCTAAGGCTAATTGCGATAAAATCGTAAAATGTTTAGATCTCGCGGATAAGAATCGTACGCCCGTGATTTACCTTTTGAATACGCATGGGGTACAAGTTGGTGAAGGAGTGACCGTCTTAGAGGGGTTGGGCAAGCTTTTGATAAGATGCGCACAAGCCAAGAAATTTGCGCCGCAATACGTGATTGTAAACGGCGACGTGTACGGCTCGGCTGCAATGCTTGCGTCAATTGCTAATTTCTCGTTCTTTGTTGAAAGCAAGAGCGTTTTGGCGGTTAATAGTCCATTCGTTTTATCGGCAAAAGCAGGAAAAAACGTTGCCAAGGAAGAAGTGGGTAGTGCAAAAGCATTAAAAAATAGCGGAATCCCGTCTTTTGAAGTGAAAGATTTATCCGAGGCGCGTGAAAAGATTCTTGCCTTGACCAATCTTCGCGTAGAACCCGTGATTGATGCAGAATTAAACGAGTCAATCCCTGCATTGAACGAATCAGTTACCGTTGATGGGATCTTATCTATTTTTGAGTCGTATATGGAAGTCAACGCTTCGTATGAGCCTGAAATCAAGACGATTCTCGGTAGAGTGGGCGGTATTTCCGTTGCAGCAATCGTATTTGACGGTGGGGATGACGGCGTGGAATTGAACGCGGCAAAATTCGCAAAGTTGAAGAACTTTGTCGACGTAGCCTTTTATCGTCAGCTTCCATTGATTACGTTTGCAAACGTCAAAGGGATTTGTCCTTGTTTGGAAGTAAATAATAGCCGTGCCCTTAAAGAAGCTGCGGAATATTTAGAACTTTTCGAGATGTTGGATACGCCGAAGATTTCGGTTGTTTATAAGAAGGCAATTGGGTTAGGGTATTCGTTGTTTGCGTCGAAATCGATTGGGTTTGATTATTCTTGTGCCTTTGCGAACGCGAAAATCGCGCTCTTTGATAACGTACAAGGCGCGCAAATTGAAATGAACGATGCAGGCGTTGACCAAGCCGTTTTAGCGCAAAGATACGCCGACGAAAATTCTGATCCCGTGAATGCGGCAAAGGACGGATATATTGATGCGATTATCGAGCCGCAGTTTGTAAAACAATATTTAATTTCTGCGCTTCAAATGCTTGCGGAATAAGGAGAGCGCAATGTTGAAAAATATTTTAGCAATGGATTCTGCGGAACTTGCAGAGAAATCGCGCGATATTCCAATTTCGGAAGCAGCGCTGTATGCGTTATTGGGATTTTTAATCGTTGTTGTAGGAATTGCTTTTCTAATTTTTATCGTATGGCTAGTCGGTAAAATTATGAGCAAATCAAGCGTAAAAGCAACGAAAGAGCCCGTAAAGAGCGAAAAACCTGTGCATGTTCCCGTTCTTAAAGAGCAAACAGCCCAAGCTATCAATGCGGTTGATGATGAAACGGTTGCCGTGATTATGGCGGCACTTATAGCGTATTATCAAAAGAGTAATCCTAAATGTGAATTTACGGTAAAGAGAATCAAGAGAGTTTAAGGAGAAAATATTATGCGTAATTTTGTAATCACTGTAAACGGTAAAACGTATGAAGTTGGCGTAGAAGAAGTCGGTGCAAGTGCATCCGCGCCTGTAGCTGTATCCGCACCTGTTGCGGCGCCTGTTGCAGCGGCGGCTCCCACGCCCGTTGCGGCGCCCGCTCCTGTAAAAGCGGCAACCAATGCACAAGGCGAAAAAGTGCTTTCGCCTTTCCCTGGTTTGATTAAGAATTTGCTTGTTGCAGAAGGTGCAACGGTGAAAAAGGATCAGCCTATCCTCGTTTTGGAAGCGATGAAAATGGACAACGATATCACCGCGCCTTGCGACGGCGTAGTTAGCTTTAACGTTGCGAAAGGCGCAAACGTTGAATCGGATGCAGTTCTTGCTGTAATCGGCTAATAAGGAGTTCTTACAATGCTCAATAATTTACTTGTAAATATGGGCGAGATGTTCAAGGAGCTTTGGGGGTCGTTGGGCTTGAATAGCGGTAGCTGGCAAAACTACGTAATGCTTTTAGTGTCGTTTGTTTTGATGTATCTTGCAATCGTGAAGAAGTTTGAGCCGTTATTATTGCTCCCCATAGCTTTTGGTATGTTCTTGATCAACCTGCCCGGCGC
>JAZSMB010000195.1:0-5243 GCA_045535685.1 Candidatus Scatosoma sp. | reverse complement strand
TGTTATCTCTTTGCTGACTTTGCTTTCAAGGTCACTTATCTTATAATAAGTTGCTTTGAAAAAATTAACGGAAATTACCTTTCATTTGCTTGTTTGTCAAATAAAATCTCATTTCTTTCTTATTCTGTTTTTAATCTGCTTTTTCCAAGCTTTCCGGCTTGGTTCTGCCCCCTCGCGGCGACAGCTTGTATATAATACCACATTACCTTTACCCTTGTCAACTGTTTTTTTCACTTTTTTTAAAGTTTTTTTAATTTTTTTTAAATTTTTTTGTCGGTTCTTTTTTTGTTGATATTTTTTAGTTGACACGCTCGCCCGCGCGTGATACAATATATATATTATATAATAAATACGGGGTTTTATCGAACGAAATTATGATACTTTTATATTTGCAAATTATTTTTACCATTATTTCCGCCCTTTTTATCGCCGCCGTTTTGCCTATCGGCGCGTTTTTCGGCTGGACGTACGCGATTATTTGCGCACTTGGCGCAGTTTTCTTTTACGTGGCGATGCTCCATTGTAAACAAGTGCGCACGAGCAAACTTCCACCCCAAACCGATGAGAATACGCCCGTCGAAACACAAGAAGAACCTTTTAATAAACAAGGTTAACGAAATTAATCGTAATTACGCGGTTGACAAAAGTAAAAAAACGCAGTATAATAATTATATAGAAAAAATTATGGAGGTATGGTTATGCAATTCGATAAATGGTTTAACAGCCAATCCACGCTTGTAAAGGCAATCCTTTTGTTGTTGCCCGTCGTAGGTTGGATTTGTGAAGTGCTGGTTAGATTGTCCGTTATGCTTAGAACGAAGAGCCCCGTACACATCGTTGTGTTCGTGTTGTTCGTAGCAGTCGGTTGGGGCTGGTTCCTCGGCGTCATCGACTTCGTTTATATGCTTTTGAACGGTCACTTGATCCTTGCTGAATAATCCAAAAAATCCCGTTTCCAAGCGAAACGGGATTTTTTCTTTGTGAAAATTTTACTTTTGGGTATTGACAAATGAGAAACCGCATAGTATAATAAAAGCACAATAAACCTTGGAGGTTCTTTATGGCAAAATGGTTTTATAAACAAAATTTCTTGGTGCAATTATTGCTTCTGCTTGTTCCCGTTGTGAACTGGATTGTTGAAGTTTGCGTACGTTGGTCGGCTTTCTTCCAAAGAAAACGTCTGCTTACGTTGATTTGTGCAATCATCGCAATCCCCGGCGGTCTTTTGTTTGGCTGGCTTGACCTTATTTGGTTGTTGCTGTTCAGACATTTGCTTTTTGCAAAAGCTTAAGACACAAAATAACGAAACCACCGATGCAAATCGGTGGTTTTACTTTTTATCATTCTTCAACCCATTTTAAAAGAAGTTTGTTTTCAAAGCCGCCTCGCGCGGTTTTCTTTTCATCGCGTACCTGGTGCAGCCGTTTAATAGAATACCCCTTCGCCTGCGCCGTTGCGTACACCACTTCTAAAAGGTCGGCAAGCTCTTCTACTTCGCCCGATTGACGATATTCTAAAAGCTCTTCGTCAAGCTTTTTATGGAGTTCTTGTAAATATTCTTCGTCGGATAAAGTTACGATTTCGCACGTTTTGCCCGATTGCTTAATGATTTCAGGGATTTTATCGCGCACAAGCTTATTATAAACGATTTTAGCCATTCTCTTCTTCCTTTTTTCCTCTCTCGCGCTCCATTTTCGAGTATTTACACCCGCAAAAATCTTGCCGATAGAGGGAAAATTCTTTACTCAGCTCCAACGAGCGCAGGTATCCGCTCTTTTTCTTAAAATCGCTAAAAAGATAATTCACCGCATACCTGCCCCCCATCTTTTCGCCGATTTCGTTTAACCACTCGGCGTTTTTTAACGGACTTAAGGTAAGCGTCGTAGCAAAAAAGTCGTATCCTCGCTCTTTCGCTACTTGCGCGGTTTTTTCCAAACGCAACGCATAGCATAAATAGCACCGCTTGCCCCGTTCCGGCTCGTTTTCGTAGCCAACGCTCATATTTTCAAACGCCTCGCCGTCGTAATCGCAATCGATAAACTTCGCCCAGCCCGTTTGCTCTAATAGACGGATTTGCTCGGCTTTGCGTTTTTGATACTCGTTTTCGTCGTCGATATTCGGGTTATAATATAACACGGTGATATCAAAATAATCTTTCAACCGTTCCAAGCACGCGGACGAACAGGGCGCGCAACAACTATGCAACAAAAGCGTTTTCCCGCTCCCCGCCGTTTGAATTTGGTTTTGCATTTTTTGCTCGTAATTTTCTTTCATAGCAATATTATAAGCGCATTTGTCAATGTTTGTCAACCCTTTTTTCTCGTCGTTTTTGTGAAAAAATGCCGTAAGCCATTGACAAAATTACAAAAATATATATAATGAAGAGTGTTATGAAACTTCTAATCCCCGTCGCCGCCGGTTTAGAGCAGGTGACCAAACGACAACTTTTTGCGCTCGGCTACGAAAAAGCCCCTGCCGACAACGGCCGTATCGAAATATACGGTTCGTGGCAGGACGTTGCGCGACTCAACGTGTTTTTACGCACGGGCGAGCGCGTACTCATTTGTCTTGCACGCTTTAAAGCCGTCACTTTCGACGAATTTTACGAACATATTTACGCCCTGCCTTGGGAAGAATATCTTTCGCACGACTCGAAAATTTTAATGGACGGAAAGAGTGTGCAATCTACCCTTGCCGCGATAAAATCAGCGGGCGGAGTGGCGAAAAAGGCGATTATCCGTCGGCTTGCGGACAAACTCCCCATGCACAAAAAGACGTTTACGGAAACGGGCGCGCGGTCGGTTGTGGGATTTTCTATCTATAAAGACGAAGTGACGATTACGCTGGATACGTCGGGGGACGGATTGCACAAACGCGGTTATCGCTCGCTTGCATACAGCGCGCCCTTAAAAGAAACGCTCGCGGCGGGGATTATTGACAGCACTTTTTATAATCCCGATAAGGATATCGAAAAACCGTTTGCCGATATCTTTTGCGGCAGCGGCACTTTGCCCATCGAGGCGGCGATGAAAGCACTCAATATCGCGCCCGGCAGAAATCGGGAATTTGATTTTATGCGTTGGGAATGCGCGGATCGGCGCGCGCTCGCACTCGCCAAGCAAGAGGCGTATGATTTGGAGCGCAAAGCCAAACCCTGCATTTTCGGTTCGGATATCAACCCGGAAGCGATTTCCATTGCCCGCTATCACGCCAAACACGCGGGCGTGGAGCAATATATTCACTTTTCCGTTGCCGACGCGCGGAAATTTAGAAGTGAGAAAAAGTACGGGGTACTCGTGAGCAATCCCCCTTACGGCGAGCGGCTGATGCAGGAAAAGGAAGTGCAAACGCTGATGCGGGAAGTGGGGAATACGTTCCGCGCTTTAACCGACTGGAATGCGTACATGCTCACTTCCTTGCCCGATTTCGAGCGGTATTTTGGCAAACGCGCGGATAAAAAGAAAAAACTTTCCAACGCTAATTTGGCTTGCACGTTATATTCGTATTTTGGCAAACCGCCCAAAAGCCAAGACGAGCGTTAACGGATTTTACGAGGTGATTATATGTTAGATTATACCAAAGCCGCCATTAAAAAGACGGTGGAAGATTTTAAGCGGTTGGATTATATCCGCAACCTTGCTACGCAAATTTTATACGCGGCGTATCTGATCTACGCGGTATGCACGCCTGCGGGTAAGTTGTGGGCGGATATCCCCTTGCTCGTGCTGTCGATTGCATATTTAATTGTGTTTGTAGTGGCAACCAACCAAAACGCAACGCAAACGCAAAAGAAGTTTAAAAAAGTTTGTACCACCGTTTTTACGCGCTCTAAACAAGTGATAAAACTCTTTACCATCGTCGTGATGATTTACGGTATTTACGCCGCCACCACGCACGTAACGGCGATCTCCGTCGTTTTATCCGCGTTTACGATCGTGGGTTGGATTTTGCAAGTGATATTCGAAGTCATTTTAAAATATTTCTTAAGCCGCGCGCACTTTATTTTAGAAGGTATGGAAGCGGATTACGAAACCATGTTAAAGCCGGTAAAAACGGTTGGGAATTTCTTTAAAAAAGTAGCAGGGAAAGAGGTTGAACCGGAAAAGGAAAAGAGTAAAAACCGTTTATGGCTGGAGGAAAAAGTTGCCGAAAATAAAGAGGCGAAACGGCAGGAAAAACTGCGCAAAAGACAGGCGCGGGCAGACGAAAAAGCGACCGTTTATTATGACGAGGACGCGCCCGTGCAAACGAACGATGACGAAGATGATCTCGTACCTGCCCCTATTATTTTAGAAGAAACGGACGTTCTTCCTGCGCTAAAAGGCGGGCAAGAGCCGACCAAAAAAGACAAAAAACGCAGATGGAAAAAGGATAAAAAGGGAGTGGACAAACAATGAAAAAATGGGCTATTTTCGATCGGCTTGCCATCGTAATATTTAACTTGTTTTTGTTGCTTTTATCCATCACGCTCCCTGCCGTTTGCATCGCCGCTTCGCCTGCGTTTTATCAAGCGCAATTTGAAAAAACGGGCATTTACGCAAGCGTGGACACCCAAGGCAACGAAAGCAAAAAAATCGTGCGTTGGATTGACGGAAAGGCAACGCAATACGCGCAATTTTCCGATGAGCAACTCGACCAAATTATTGACCATATCGTTTCTTATCTATTTACCGACCAAGAAAGTTTCGCACTCGAAATGGACGGGGTACTACTCAACGGTAAAATGCAAAACGACGTAAGTATATTTGGCGAAGTTGCTTGTAAGCATATGGTAGACGTAAAAGATTTGTTCTCGCTGGTCGTTGTCGTCACGATTATAATCGGCGTTTTGTTGCTTGGTTTGGGCGCGTATTTGATTTGGCGCAAAAAGCACGTTGCACCGCTACTTCTCAAATATTCTCTGATTTTTTACGGAATATTTTTCGCGCTGGTGGGCGCGTTTTGCGGTTGGGTGGCAATCGACGCTGCGGCAAACAAAACGGCGTTTGCCGACCAAATGTGGACGAATATCCACCACTTGTTTTTTCCCTTCCAAGCGGAAGAATTTGCAGGCTCGTTTTTTAACGATACCCTCACCTCTATTTTGACGCTGGATTTCTTTTTAAACGCGGTTTTTACCGTGCTAATCGTTGTCGGGATAACCCTTGTTTTATGGTTTGCCACCACCGTCGTTTGTAAAAAAATATCTAAATAAATAATGATAAACATAGGGGGCAGGTATGCGATGAACGCATACCTGCCCC
>JAZSMB010000035.1:0-2423 GCA_045535685.1 Candidatus Scatosoma sp. | reverse complement strand
TAATTATGAGGACGGGGTAGTAAGTATCGAAGTACCTAACAAACAACGTCAATTTGTACAGCTTGGCTGTATGTTGACGGGGGATACGTTCGTCAACGCAAAATCGTCGTCTATTATGTTCACGATGGGTAAAGACGTAGCCAACCGCAAAGTCTACGGCGACATTTCCAAAATGACGCACCTTTTGGTAGCCGGCTCGTCCGGGTCGGGTAAGAGCGTATTTTTAGGCTCGCTGATTATCAGCTTGATTTATAAATACTCTCCCGAAGAACTGCGTTTGATTTTGATCGACCCGAAAAAGACGGAATTCGTGCTGTATAACAACTTGCCGCACTTGATGATCAACGAAATCATCACCGACGTAAACAAAGCGGTGCAAAGTTTAAACTGGGCAATCGGAGAAATGAACCGCCGATACAGCCTGTTCGAACAAATGAGCCGCGCAGGCACGTACGTGGTCAATTTGGACCAGTATAACGCCCAGCTCAAAAAAGAGGAACGTTTGCCTAAGATCGTTATCATCATCGACGAGCTTGCCGATTTAATGCTCGCTGCTAAAAAAGACATCGAAGACAGAATCCAAAACCTTACGCAAAAAGCGCGTGCAGCAGGTATTCATTTGGTCGTAGCAACCCAACGTCCTTCCACCGACGTTATCACGGGCGTTATCAAGAGTAACTTGGCAACGCGTATCGCGTTTGCGGTGGCGACCGACGTCGATTCGCGCGTAATCTTAGACCAAACGGGCGCGCAAAAATTGCTGGGCAAAGGCGACTTTTTATACACGATGCAAGGCATCAATACGCCCGTGCGCGTACAAAGCGCGTTCATCTCCTCGGAAGATTCGCAAAAGGTAGTTAACTTTATCAAAGCGAATAACGAGGCGTATTACGACGAAAACGCAACGGCGTTTATCAATAACGCTCGTAGCGGCGGCGGTGGCGGTAACGTTTTCGGCGGTGGCAACGACGAAGTCGAACCGGTATATATCGACGCTTTGCGCTACGTAATTTTAAGCGAAAGCGCGTCCATTTCCATGATTCAACGCAAATGCTCGGTCGGTTACAACAAGGCGGGCAAAATCGTCGAATGGATGGAAGATATGGGCTACATTTCCAGCTTCGACGGCATGAAGGCAAGAAAAGTACTCATCACGAAAGAAGAATTCGAAAGCA
Organism: Candidatus Scatosoma sp.; assembly: GCA_045535685.1. GTDB lineage: Bacteria > Bacillota > Clostridia > Christensenellales > Borkfalkiaceae > Scatosoma. The sequence goes on along the minus strand of JAZSMB010000035.1, from coordinate 1,248 downwards.
AATACGGTAGCTTGTAAGGGGGAATATGAAACTCACGGATAAATTATTCGGCGTCATTTCCCTCGGTTGCGATAAAAACCGCGTGGATACCGAAAAATTGATGGGCTGGTTAAAAGATAAAGGCTGTCGTTTTACCGACGATTTATCCAGCGCGCAAATCGTCATCGTCAATACCTGCGCGTTTTTACAATCCGCCCGTCAAGAATCTATCGAAACTGTACTCGAATGTGCGGGTTATAAAAGCGAAAACGTGGAAAAAATCGTAGTGACAGGCTGTTTACCGCAAAAGTACGTAAGCGAGCTTATGGGCGCGTTAAACGAGGCGGACGTATTTTTGGGATTGACTGATTACGAGCAGATTTTTGACGCGTTAGAGCGTTCGTATCAAACGGGCGAGCAACAAAACTACGTAGGCAAAGGCAACGATCGTTATACGTATGCGCGCACGATTACGACGGACGAACACGTGGCGTATTTGAAGATTGCGGACGGTTGCTATAACCATTGTACCTATTGTCTAATCCCCAAAATTCGCGGTAAATACCACTCGTATCCGATGGAAAATTTACTCAAAGAAGCGGAAAGTTTAGGGGATATTACCGAGCTTATCTTGGTTGCGCAAGACACGACGCGCTACGGCGAAGATTTATACGGCGAAAACAAATTCGTGGAGCTTATACAAAAGCTGTCGCGGCTTGACAATATCCAAAGCATTCGCTTGCTGTATTGCTACCCCGACGTCATCGACGATAAGCTGATTAACGAATTTAAGACCAACGAAAAACTGCTCAAATATATCGATATTCCCTTGCAACACAGCGAAAACAGAGTGCTTAAGCTTATGAACCGCAAAGGTACGAGAGATAAATATTTGGCGCTCATTAAGCGTTTGAAAGCGGAAGTGGACGGGATAGCCATTCGTTCCACGTTCATCAGCGGTTTCCCGACGGAAACGGAAGAAGAGTTTGAAAGTATGCAAGCGTTTTTACGCGAGGCGGAGCTGTTTAATTGCGGCTTTTTCGCGTACTCGCGCGAGCCGGATACGGCGGCGTATAAACTCAAAGGTCAAATCCACGGCAACACCAAAAAACGCCGCGTGCAAGCGCTGTACCAAACGCAACGGCAAATTTCCGCAAAAATCTTGCAATCGTTTATCGGAAAAACGGTAGAAGTGGTTTGCGACGGCATCGATTATGATAAAAACTGTTTCGTAGGCAGGGCGTATTTCAACGCCCCCGACATCGACGG
>JAZSMB010000011.1:0-3621 GCA_045535685.1 Candidatus Scatosoma sp. | reverse complement strand
CAAAGCGCGTTTTATCTCAACTTGGGCTTGGAAAGCTTGCACGTGAGAATGGAACGCCATTGTTTAAACGGTCAAAAAGTAGCTGAATTTTTGGAAAGTAACGACAAAATTACTTGGGTAAATTACCCCGGCTTGCAATCGAGTAAGTATTACGAGTTGGCGCAAAAATATATGCCGAATGGCACTTGCGGCGTAGTAAGTTTCGGCGTAAAAGGCGGAAGAAAGGCGGCTGAAAAGTTTATGAAAGCGCTTAAAATTATCGCAATCGAAACGCACGTAGCCGACGCAAGATCGTGCTGTTTACACCCTGCAAGCGCAACGCATAGACAGATGAACGAACAAGAACTCATCGCGGCTGGCGTGCCCGGCGATCTTATTCGACTTTCCTGCGGCATTGAAAATTATCAAGACTTAATCGACGATATCGCGCAAGCACTCGAAACCGTATAATTGCGCAAAATACAAAAGAGAGTTTTATTATGCCTATCAAAATCCCCAACGATTTACCCGCGGCGAAAACGCTGGCAGGTGAAAATATTTTCGTAATGACGGAAACCCGCGCAATGACGCAGGATATCCGTCCGCTTCGCATACTCATTTTAAACTTAATGCCTAAAAAAATCGAAACGGAAACGCAACTCGCGCGGCTGCTTGGTAACACTCCGTTGCAGGTCGAACCCACGCTTATGCACACTTCTTCTCATCAATCGAAGAACGTTTCGCCCGAGCATTTACTTGCCTTTTATAAGACGTTTAAGGACGTGAAAGACGAGTTTTTCGACGGTATGATTATCACGGGCGCGCCTGTGGAAATGGTGCCTTTTGAGCAGGTAGAGTACTGGGACGAGCTGTGCGAAATTATGGAATGGAGCAAAACGCACGTGCATAGTACGATGCATATTTGCTGGGCGTCGCAGGCAGGGCTGTATTACCATTACGGAATCCACAAACACTTGATGCCCAAGAAAATGTTCGGCGTGTATCCGCACACCGTCGATTATAAAGCGTCTATTTTATTCCGCGGTTTTGACGACACGTTTATGGTACCGCAATCGCGCCATACTACGTTTTTGAAAGAGGATATCGAAAAAGTACCCGAGCTGAAAATTTTATCGTCGGCAAAAGAAACGGGCGTTTACGCCGTTTCCACCAAAAACGGCAGGCAAATTTTCATCACGGGACACTCGGAATACGACGCCGATACCTTGCAAAACGAATACTTGCGCGATTTGGCTCTCGGCAAGCAAATCGATCCGCCGGAAAATTATTATTTGGATAATAACCCCAACAATCCCCCTATCGTTTCGTGGCGCGCGCATGCGAACTTATTGTTCTCCAACTGGCTGAACTATTTCGTGTACCAAAGCACGCCGTACGACGTGAAAAAGGTAGAAAAAGTAGATTAATCGCGTACATGGGTAGCCCGTTTTGTGATTAGGAGTAAAAAAATGATCAAAAGAAAGCTCGGCATCATCGCCGATTGTATCATCGATAAAGACCCCGTTTCTTCTTTGAAACTCATCAAGGAAGCGGGGTTCGATTGCTTTTTTACCCATCATACCAACGCGGAAACGGTGTCTGCTTTAAAGAAAGAAGGCGACCGCTTGGGGCTGGAATTCGAGTTTGTGCACGGTCCGTATCACGGTTGTAACGTCGTTTGGGAGGATAGCGAAAAAAGTCAGCCGTTTATCGACGACGTACTTCGCTGTATCCGCATTTGCGCGGAAAACAAAATTAAAACGGTAATTTTACACGTTTCCAGCGGTTGGAATCCCCCTCCTGTGAACGAACTTGGGCTTTCGCGGTTTGATACAATGGTTGCGTTTGCGGATACACTCGGCGTAAATATCGCGTTTGAAAATTTACGGCGCTTGGATAACTTTTCCGCGTTGATGGAACGGTATAAAGACGCGAAAAACGTAGGTTTTTGCTACGACGTCGGGCATGAACATTGCTATACGCGCACGGTATCGTTTTTGGATTTTTTCGGCGAGCGGTTGACGTGTACGCACGTACACGATAATCTCGGTTTCGAGGGCAATCCACGCGGCAACGACGATATGCACGTACTTCCCTTCGACGGCGATATCGATTTTCAAACGGTTATGGATAAAATCAATACTCGCGGATATCGCGGCTCGTTGATGTTAGAGGCGTTTAACGGCTCGCCGTATGGCGAAGATCCTTTCCCCGCTTACAAGAAGTTGTCCGCCGAAGCATTTATCCGTTTGGCTTTTGAGCGAGCGACAACGCTTTCTAAAATGTAAAAATAAACGAAAAACACAGTTGCCGCAACTGCCCCCACGGCGTGTAAATATTTTATCGATGCAATTTGTGGAAACGGATTATTTTATTAAGTCCTTAATTACTTCGCCAGCCAAAATTAAACCCATGACCGACGGCACGAACGCAATACTCGCAGGAACGGCTTTCCCGCGCTCGTTAACCTCCGTTTGCTCTTTGGGTTGTTCTTTCGAATACACCACTTTCACGTGTTCGATTCCGCGCTTTTTGAGTTCTCTGCGCATAACTCTTGCCAACGGACAAACGGTCGTTTTGGAGATATCCGACACAACAAAGCCCATTGCGTCCAGCTTATTCCCTGCCCCCATTGCGGAAATGATGGGAACGTTTGCCTTTTTCGCTTGCTCAATCAAGGCGAGTTTCGCCGTTACCGTATCGATCGCATCTACTACGTAATCGTACGAAGAAAAATCGAACGTATCCGCATTTTCGGGCATAAAAAATACGTTATGCGTGCGTACCTGCGCGGTGGGGTTGATATCCAAAATCCGCTCCGCCATTACTTGCGTTTTTTGCTTGCCGATGGTAGAGCTCAGCGCAACGATTTGGCGGTTGATATTGCTTTTACTAACCGTGTCGTTATCGATTAAATCGAGCGAGCCTACTCCGCTACGAGCAAGCGCCTCTACCACGTGACCACCCACTCCGCCGATACCAAAAACCGCTACACGCGCCGCTTTTAAGCGGTCAAGCGCCGTTTTTCCTATTAAATTTTCCGTTCTTGAAAATCGTTCCATATCTCACTCATCGCATACCTGGTATGCCTATTTATCGCTTATACTTATATTTTGATAAAAAAGCTGCCGTCGAAAAGGCGGCAGCTTTTGCAATTTCGGTTGTTTTTTCTCAAACCGCCACAAACCTATTACATAGATTCGTGAATGGTTCTGGAAATAACGTCGTCTTGTTGTTCCTTCGTCAATTTGATGAAGTTTACAGCATAACCGGAAACGCGAATGGTAAGCTGAGGATATTTTTCAGGGTGCGCTTGCGCGTCCAAAAGCGTTTCGCGATCGAATACGTTTACGTTTAAGTGGTGACCGCCGTCGCCAACGTAGCCGTCTAACATATTTACCAAATTATCTACTCTATTCGACATAATGTTTATCTCCTTTATTTTTTATTCTTCTGCCGCGCCGCTTTATCAAGCGGCGCGTTAGATCACTTAATTAGTCTTCTTTACCAAGCGATGCAGGCATAATCGAGAACGTGTTGGAAATACCGTCTCTCGAATACTCATAAGGAAGTTTCGCAACCGATTCAAGCGATGCCAAAGCACCGTTGCTGTCTCTACCATGCATAGGGTTAGCGCCGGGT
>JAZSMB010000157.1:0-2261 GCA_045535685.1 Candidatus Scatosoma sp. | reverse complement strand
ACCGCAACCAAGGCATGCTTCACTCATTTCTTCCCACTCGGGCGCGTTGAAAAGTTCGTTTAAATTTTCTGCCTTAAATTTGCTTAAATCGAGCGCCGCGAAAGGCAATTTTGCCAAAATCGTTTGCGTTTTTACTTGTTGAGCAGTAACTTCGTTTTCGCCACCGTTTTCAAATAATTCTTGCAACATCGCCGTCAAGTTTTCGCCTTTTTCGGTGTTCGCTTGCCAGTAAAGATATTGTTCGTCCAACCAAGTGGTAACGTCGCCTTGCGGTGCGGTTGCATCGATACCAAACACGCCGCAAAAACAGCTTTCTTCTGCCTTCGAGCAAGCAAGTGTAACGATCGTGGTCGCATTTCTTCTCGCTTGATAGTAGGTATCTACAGGGTCTGCAAGGAAAACTTTATCCAATACTTCGATTGCTTTGTAATCGCAGGCTTTTACGCCAAACAGCACGAACGGTTTTAACTCGTCTTCTTTACGAATACCTGCTTCTAAAATTTCAATGTTCTTGCCGTCCGTTTTGAACTTCATCATATTTTCCGTTTGCGGGAAGAACATATTTTTGGGCGATTTTACCGTTTTAAGCGTTTCCAAAGACACTTCTTTACCTTCGCCCCAAACGCAGTAATTTACTTCGCCTGCTTTTTTGATAGGGATAAACAAACCCATCGTTTCATTGATCTTACTATAGAGTTCGTTTAATCTTTCTTTTGCAATTTTTAACATTATTTCGCCTCCCCGTCAAACACGTCTTTGGGCTCAACGTCCCCTTCCGTGAAGGAAGTGAGCGGCGTTTTACCGTCCGTTGTTTCCCCTGCTTGATATTCGCCGTATAAATTGTCGATATCATGGATATACTTACGATTAAGCAGGTGCAAAGGAATATTTTGCGGGCAAACACGACTGCATTCGCCACAATCGGTACATCTTCCAACCACGTGGAATGCACGAATGATATGGAAGAGTTGTTCTTCAAAGCTATCATCGTTCGCTTTTGCCGCAACACCCGATTGAGGGTTGTCGAACACGCATTTTACACACGAACAAGCGGGACAAACGTTTCTGCAAGCGTTGCAGCGGATACATTTAGAAAGTTGTGCTTTCCAGAACGCAAAACGTTCGTCTTCCGTCATTTTTTCGAGTTTTTCTACTTCTGCAAAACGGTTTACTTCGCGTTGAGGGCGTTCGTGAATAATAATTTCTTCTTCTTTCGCTTGATGCGTCTTGTTGCAAGTTTCGCACTTGGAAAGCTTAATTTCTTCTTTATTTAACGTCGTTTCGCCGTCCAAAGAAAGCACCTTAACGCTATCGCCGTTTACTTCGACACCTTGTACGAACGATACGCCTTTCGCTTTGATTTTTTCAATATCGAGTTTACCCAAACATTCTACGGCGATTACGTGTACTTTTTCACGCGCAATACGGTGTTCTTTAACCAGTTGGTTAAAGCTATACGTATCGCAAGGTTTCAAAAATACAGCGGTTTTACCATCTTTTTTTGCAATTTGAATGAGATATTTGGAAAGATTTGCGCCACAGAACCAATCGTAAACGAAATCTTTTAATTCGTCAACGCTTTCAAAAACCGCGGGCGAAGGGTCGTGACAAAAATCACCTTTTTTCCAGCCCACTACGCGTTGTACTTCACCGCTTTCCAAGAGCGCGGTCGCGCGCTCAAGCATTTTTAATTCTACTTCGCGCATCTTATTCGCCCTCCTTTACTCTTAAATCGGTTAAGCGCTTGTTTTCGCCAAGTTCAGTAATCGTTTTCACGAAATCGTTCATAACCGCCGAGAATTTTGCGCCTTCCGCCGCGGAAACCCATTCCACGCGCGTGCGTTCCTTTTCAATACCCATATAATTGAGCTTACTAAAGAGCAGCGCCATTCTTCTTCTGGTATAGTAGTTACCCGTAACGTAATGGCAATCCCCGGGATGACAACCGCAAAGGATAACGCCGTCCGCGCCTTGTTGATATGCTTTTAAAATGAACATAGGGTTCACGCGGCAAGAACAGGGTACGCGAATAATTTTTACGTTTGCAGGATAGGTCAAACGGCTGGAACCGGCAAGGTCAGCCCCTGCGTATGAACACCAGTTACAGCAAAACGCAACGATGTTGGGCTTAAATTCTTTATTTTCAGTTTTTACATCTTGCATATTGCTTCTACCTCCGACATAATTTGCTTGGAGCTAAATCCTTTCAAGTCCATCGCGCCCGAAGGACAGGTAACCGTACAAGCACCGCAGCCTTGACA
>JAZSMB010000022.1:0-7220 GCA_045535685.1 Candidatus Scatosoma sp. | reverse complement strand
AGACGGCGTGTTTTAACGCCGTATAGCAATACGCGCAACCGACGAGATTACGCTTTTTAAATTCCGCGATCGTCGTACCGCAATACGGACAAGCGGACGGCGTATTTCCGTCCGTTCCGTCGGCTTGCACGAAAAGTTTTTGATAGCAATCCAGACAATAATACTCCGTTTCGCTCCTGCCTTTTTTTACTTGCTCGTACGTTTTCGTGGCTTGATTTTTTTTACAATTTCCGCACAGCATACTCTATATTTCCACCCTAACCGTATTTTTCGGTCATCATTATTCTTGCTTTTCAAGTTCCCCGCCGACGCTCGTGTTCTTTTCCTTTCTATTGCGGTTTTTAGTAAACAGCGAGCGGAAGAACACCCAAAGGATTTCCAAAATTTGCAACGGGATACCGAGCAAGAACAAGTACCACAAGCCCCCTGCGTCCCCGCCGTTTTGCTCCGTCAACAGGCGCGCTGTGACGTAAATACAGGTCAGCGCTGTCCAAATGAGCGTAGACACGGAGAAGAAACCCAACATTCTATATTTCCAAATGCCTGCAAACACAATCAAGACAATCGCGTTCGCGACGACGGCGTATAAAAAGCTCACCCACCATTCCCCGCCGGGGAAAAACAAATGAAGGACGACGAACAGGCACGTTGCCATTAATCAAACGATACCGCTGGAAAGCAGCATTATCAATAAATGCAAGCCCATTGTTTTTTTCTTATTCCCCGCTACGTTCGGCGTTTTCGGCTCGCCGTCGCATACAAGGTCGTTTAACGTAATCCCATAAAGCCCCGCAAGCTCCAACAAGATATACACGTCGGGAATTCCGTTCCCTGATTCCCATTTGGAAACGGATTTATCCGAGTAGTTGATTTTTTCCGCAAGTTCCGCTTGCGTTAAGCCCGTCGCCTTTCGATAATGTATTAAATTTTTTGCAATTCTTTCGTTAATTTCGCGTATATTTCCCATAATCCTATGATATCACTTTTTAAGCAATTCGTCAAGTAGCTAATGCTATATTCCGTTATTTTTCTAACGAAAACGCTGTTTCTAAGCGTGAAAAAAGGGTTTTCTATTATATAGAAAACCCTTTCGCTTACTTTTTTCGTTAAACGGTAAGCTTAATACGCTCTTGCGTAGATGATAACGTGCTTTGCCGCTTTACCGCAAACCGCACACGTGTCTTTGCTTTCTTCTTCCACGTAAACGCGCGAAGTTGCCGCCGTTTCTTCTTTTACCTTGTCTTCGCATTCACGGCAGCCGCACCAACCCGCTTTAACGAACTTGCCCGCCTCAACGCCAGCCAAAATTCCTTTCATATCGTCTGCATATACGATACGGCTATCGCGGTGCGCGCGCGCCTTTTCAAGCATATTTTTTTGTACGTCCGCAAGCAACGCCTTCACTTCCTCTACTGCGTTTGCAAGCGAGTGTTCGCTCTTTTCAAGCGTGTCGCGTCTTGCGCAAAGCATCTTGCCCGCTTCGATGTCGCGAGGGCCGAGTTCGATACGCACGGGAACGCCTTTCATCTCCCATTCGTTAAACTTCCAACCAGGGCTGTTATCGCTGTTATCCAGCTTTACTCGAATACCTGCCCCCTCCAAATCGGCTTTTAACTGCTCGCAAGCCTCGATAACGCCGCCCTTTCTTGCGGCGATGGGAACGATTACACATTGCAACGGCGCAACCACGGGCGGCAATACCAAACCGCGTTCGTCACCGTGCGTCATGATAATTGCGCCGATTAAACGAGTGGAAACTCCCCAAGAAGTGGTATATGCGTTTTGTAAAACGCCTTCGTTGCCCAGGTATTTGATATCAAACGCTTTGGCAAAATTTTGACCCATATAATGCGACGTTCCGGCTTGCAAACTCTTACCGTCGTGCATCATTGCTTCCATCGAATAGGTCGCCACCGCCCCTGCGAATTTTTCTTTTTCCGTTTTTCTGCCCGTAACGACGGGGATTGCCAAGCAATTTTCGGCAAATTCTTTATAAACGGCAAGCATCGCTTGCGTTTCTACCTCTGCCTCCTCTTGCGTAGCGTGCGCGGTGTGCCCTTCTTGCCACAAAAACTCGCTCGTACGAAGGAAGGGACGCGTCGTCTTTTCCCAACGCATTACGTTGCACCATTGATTCACTTTCATGGGCAGTTCGCGATACGATTGAATCCATTTCGCCATCATCGTACCGATAATCGTTTCCGACGTGGGACGGATCGCCAAAGGTTCGGCAAGTTCTTCGCCGCCTGCAACCGTAACTACCGCCACTTCGGGCGCAAAACCTTCTACGTGTTCTGCCTCTTTGGTAAAATAGCTCATCGGGATTAAGAGCGGGAAATACGCGTTTTCAACGCCGCGTTTTTTGAAACGGGCGTCCATTTCTTTTTGAATATTTTCCCAAATCGCGTATCCGTACGGACGAATAACCATCGTACCCTTTACAGGGCCGTAGTCAACGAGTTTGGTTTTTAATACTACGTCCGTATACCATTGCGGGAAATCTTTGTCGATATCCGCAATTTGTTCTACAAATTGATTTTCTTTTGCCATATACGTCCTCACTTTTTTATCGCCGCCCGCGTATCCGATTTCTCACAAATACACAAGCGGCAATATGTAACCTTTTTTAAGTTGTTGCAAAAAATGAAATAATGAACTTTCGAGCGATTATTTTCTTACGTACGTTTGGAATTTACGGATAGAAAATACTTTATCGCAGTTGGGGCAACGGTGATACGGCGACGTGTCGCGTACGTTGAGTACTTTACCGCAACGAGGACATCTGATCTTATAATCCTTGTTCGGGTTCAAAGCTTTTACTTCTACCGTGCCTTCTTGTTGTTCTTGTTTTTCTACTTTCTTTTCTTCTTTCTTTTCTACAACGGGTGCGGGAGCGGGTTTAATACGCTCGGGCGCTTTTACAGGTACTACTTCCACAGGCGCTGCTTTGGGCGCGGGTTTCTCTTCTACCTTCTTTTCCACAACGGGTGCAGGAGCGGGCGCAGGTGCGGGCGCAGCTACAGGTTGCGGGAACGGATAGTAGATGGGAATATAGACCGGTTGTTGTTGATATACCGGTTGCGGATACATCACAGGTTGTTGCACGGGTACTTGTTGATATACCACGGACGGTTGTTGAGGGGGACATACTTGCGCAGGGCAAGGAAGTTGTTGATAAATCGTCTTCGTCGCGGACATGGGTTGGGGTTGCGCTTGCGTAGGCACACTCATAACCGGTTCAAATTCTTCCTCTTCTTCCACTTTTTCTTTCTTTGCTTTTCTCGATTTAAAGATGCAAAGAATCAAGAACGTAACGAACGCAATCGCCGCAATGTAAATGTACGGCATAAGCAATGCGCCCGGATTAATCAATACGTATTCTGCTCCAACGGCAGCCGCCGCCAACAAGAATACGAAAAATACGCAAGTAGGATATTTTTTCATTCCTGCGCCGTCGTTGCCTTGGCGGTTGAACTCGGTCGAGTCAACTGCATGGTCGACAAGTGCAAACAGGAAAAACGTCAACAGTAATTGAACTGCGAACGGAATAGCCGATTTTAAAAGGTCGGTTGCGAACGGGTTAGCACCACCCGCGAACGCCGCTACCGTGTCGCCGATAACGTTTTCAGGTAAGAAGAACCAAACGATACCCGCAACCGCAGCAACTTGCACCAAGTTACGGAAGAAATATACGAACAAACCGCATTCTCTTTTTACTTCTTGCACGCTACCGCTATTGCCTTGTACGTCGAAGTAGCTCACCGTACCGCCGATAAGACCTGCAATAAAGTGCACGCCCAAACCGATGGCAAGCGTTACGTATGCATACATAGTAAGCGCAACTTCTGCCGTGCTTGCTTGCATAATCCACGTAAACAAAGTAATATTGATAATAGCCGCAAAAGAACCCGCAAAACGTTTACCCATTTCACTCATTGCACGCGCATTGCGGTTATAACCGTTTACGTATCTGGAACTTCTCTTGGACAACCAACCAAGTTTAGAAAAACATCTGAAAAAATTGATAACGACTTTCAGCAATAAAATCGCATACAAAACGCCCACGATAATTCCAACCCAAGCGAACGTTCCCGACGCTAAATCGATAAACGGTTGCCAGAACGTTTGCACGCCGAATTCCGTGCCGTCGATGGTAATCATCGGAAAGAACGCAAGCGCCATCAACGCCAGCGCGCCCAATAAATAGAGTACCCCTGCCCATCTTGCTTTGGAATGTACTTTTCTTACTCTTTTTCTTAATGCAACAGCATTTGCCGATTCATATGCTTTCATTGCAATCTCCTTACCGAACTTTTCTTTTCGTTTATGTACCTTTTTACCGGAAGAAAAGGGATAATCCCCCTTTCTCCCGGTATCTGATTACTTTATTAAATTTTAGATAATGGTGTTGTTATACGGATAGTTTGCTGCGCCTTGGAAATACGCTTCTCTATCCAAATCGTCGTGTTTACTGCTGTGTTCTTTGTGCTTAAGCGCCAAATTCAATACGAACGCTACGAACGCTACGCCTGCAGCAATTACCAAGTTCACGTTCAATTCTGCGGGGAAAACGATACCCATAACCGCCAAAACTGCCGCCGTCAAGAACGCGAATACGGTAAAGTTGTGCATACCAGCGCCTGCGTGACCTTCGCGGTTGAATTCCGTTTCTGCCGTTGCGTGTTTGAGCATAACGAGTACAAAGAGCGATGCAACCAATTCAGCTGCAACGGGAATCAACGAGTTAAGGTCGATAGCCGAGAACGCTTCTTTTTTATCAACAATCGATACGAGCACGCCTTCTAAAGTTTCAAGCAATACGCTTTCGCTGAGCATGAAATATACGATAGCAGCCGTTGCAACGATTTGAAGCAAGTTACGAACGAAGTAAAGGAACACACCGTTTTGACGAACTTCTTCTTGCATATGATCGCCTACCGTAAAGAGCGTTACGTTACCGCCTACAAGGCCTGCCAAGAAGTGAATAACCAAACCAGCCGCTACGGGAGCAAGACCGAGCATATTGAGTTCGAACGCTACGTTTTCGATTGCGAGCTGAGCCATACCGCCCGACAACGTGAAGATAATCAAGTTGCAAACGATGAGCGCCGCAAACGAAGAAGAGAATGCTTTTGCCATATCGTCCATCGCATACGCGTTACGGTTGAAACCGTTTACGTAGCTTGCGCGACGTTTGAAAAGCCAACCAAGTTTGCTAAGGCAACGGATTACGTTTACGAACATAATCAACAACATAATCGCAAACACGAGCACGACAGCCAAGTCGATGATTTGTGCTGCGCTAATAGCCGTAAGGGCTTCTTTGCCGCCTTGTAAAAGATCCACTACCGGTTGATAGAAGCTCAACACAACGGGGCTGAATTGACCTGCGTCTACGGGAGCAAGGCAGGTACCGTCAAACATACGCAAAACGGCTGCTGCACCCAAGAGCAAAATCGAACCGAGCAAATAGAGAATACCGGCAAATTTCGCCGAACCTTGTACTTGTTTAACGCGTTTTTTCATTAACAACGCGGGGGATTTAATACGTTTCATAATAATTTATGTACTCCTTTTAATCTTCTCTAACGCTTATCTGCGCACGGGGGGTTGATACATACCCTGCGCGGATGCGAACGCCGCGTTGTTGTAACCGTAGGGCATATCGTATACGCCGGGTTCTTTGCAAGTTTCCATCAAGAACGTCTTAACGTCTACTTCTTCGCTTGCAGGTTGATAAGGATTAGCGGGTTTGCCGTCTGCGGTAGTAGCCGCTTTTTCTTCTTTGTCACGTTTTACTTTAGGGAATGCGCAAAGAATGATTTCCAAAAGGAACGCTACTGCAGCAATCGCCGTCATAATCAACGTTGCTTGAGGCATTTCCGCTTTCGCGATTACGTAGGTGTATGCAAGCGAACCGCCGAAGCATACGAGCGCAAGGAACGAGAAGAGCATAAATTTCTTTCTGCCAGCCGTTTCTTTACCTTCGATGTCGAATTCCGTCGTGCCAAGCGCATAACGAAGCATTGCGAATGCGAATACTACGCCCAACATTTCCGCTACGGGAACGATTAATTGCATAGGATCTGCAAGGAGTGCAGAAAGTTCGCCGCTTGCAAACAAATCGAAAATATGGATACGAAGCATATGTGTAGTAAGTACGTAGAAGAACAAAGCCGCGCTTGCCGCCAATTGCAATACGTTGCGTACCACAACGGAAACTCTACCAACTTCGCGTTTTTGTTCAACCAAACCGTTTTCAACGTCAAACAAGCTTACGTTGCCGCCTACAAGACCGCATACGAAGTGAATAAACAAGCCAGCGCCCACAAGCACGTAGCCAAGCATTTGCACTTCTACCGAAGCAACCAAGCATGCGATTAACAAGTGTGCGCATACTACCGCAGCAAACGACGAAGAGAAGATTTTACCCAAATCGTCCATTGCGTACACGTTACGGTTGAAACCGTACACTCTGCTTGCTTTACGTTTATAAAGCCAACCGAGTTTGCTAAGCGCACGAATTACGTTCACCAAAAGAACAACGAGCATCAATGCGTAAACAGCGGCAACGATCAATGCTAAAACCATAGGTTCTGCGCCGTTTGCAAGATCTGCGAATACTTTCCAAAACGACATAACACCGAGCTGATGAACGATAAGCTCGTCGCTGATAACCATCAAAGGCAAGCAAGCCAATGCGGTAACTGCGAGAATTGCAAGCAAATACAAAAAGCCAACGGTCTTTGCTTTGCCTTGCGCTTTCGTGATACGTTGTTTCATGTACACGTATCTTTGCGAAACGCCTTCTTTCATTCTACGTACCATAAAATTAACCTCCAAAAGTGCATTTTGCACCCTTATTTTTTTCTACTGTTTCTATTATAACTTTTTTTTTATTTTTTGTCAATATCCTACGGATAAAAAAAATGAAAAATGCGAAAAAAATTTCCGCATTTTTCGCATTTTTTCTTACTTCTTCGATTTACTTTTTAATTTTTTCGTCGTATGCCGCAATACACTTAACGATAATCTCCATCGCCTCGTCACGGTGGCAAATTTCTTTGACCGTCGTTTGCTTATGCTCGAGCGATTTATACACCTCAAAAAAGTGCATCATTTCATCAAAAACGTGTTTGGGCAACTCTTGAATGTCGTAATAGCCGTTGTACGTAGGATCGCTACAAGGAATGGCGATAATCTTTTCGTCAAGTCGGATC
>JAZSMB010000067.1:0-5404 GCA_045535685.1 Candidatus Scatosoma sp. | reverse complement strand
ACCAACGCCCGCTTTTCTTAATTTTATAATTTTCGTTTAGAAGAGAAGTCCGCTATTATACACGGCTCATATATTCGCCCGTTCTCGTGTCGATACGAATGGTTTCGCCTTCTTCTACGAACATAGGCACTTGAATGGTTGCACCCGTTTCCACTTTCGCATTCTTCATAACGTTGGTAGCGGTGTTGCCTTTTACGCCGGGTTCTGCTTCGATAACCTTGAGTTCAACGAAGTTTTCGGGCTCAACCGAGAACGCTTTGCCGTAAAGGAATTTCACCGTTACGGTGTCGTTTTCTTTGATGTATTTGAGCGCGTCTTCTACTTGATCGAACGTAAGGTTTTCTTGGTTCCATTCTTCGTCAACGAATACGTAGAATTCGCCGTCGAAGTACGAATACGTCATCTTTTTGGTTTCTACTTGCGCCGTTTCGAGTTTGGTGGTAGGGTTGAACGTTTCGTTGGACAATACTTGTCCCGTTACAACGTTTTTCAAGGTCGTTCTAACGAACGCCGCGCCTTTACCCGGCTTTACGTGTTGGAAATCGGTAACCGTGTAAACGCCGCTCTTGTACTCGAAAGTTGCGCCTTTACGAATATCGCCTGCTAAAATTTGTGCCATACAATTATTCTCCTTGTACTACATATATTTTTTTCTTCATTTATAAAATGATCAGGTTTTTGTCGGTAAGCGACATAAAACTCTTCACTTTTCCATCTTCAAACGTCACCGTATCTTCGATACGAATGCCGTATTTACCCGCTTCGTATACCCCCGGCTCGTCCGAGAATATCATTCCGTCTTGGAGCGGCGTTTCGCCTTTCGGGCTTACGGAGGGTGCTTCGTGAATATTCAACCCGATGCCGTGCCCGAGTGAGTGGGTAAACAACTCGCCATAGCCCTGCTTCGTCAAGTAATCGCGTGCAATCGCGTCAATTTGCTTGCCCGTCATACCTGCTTGCGCCTTTTCTTGCACCAAATTATGCGCGGTGCGTACCGCTTGGTATGCTTTTTTAAAATTTTCGTGCTTGCCGTCGTCGCCAAACAAGAACGTACGCGTGATATCCGAGCAATAGCCGTTTACTTTACAACCAAAGTCGATTAGTATCTCGTCGCCGAAACAAAGTTTAGTATCCCCCGTTTCGTGATGAGGAACAGCCGCGTGCGCGCCGAATGCCACAATCGTATCAAACGACTTGCCTTGCGCGCCGAGTTTTTGCATCGTATATTCGAGCAAGGCGGCAATTTCTTTTTCCGTCATTCCCCCTTTGATTTGCGGCAAAATTTCTAAAAACGCCTTTTCCGCAATCGTGCAAGCCTTTTGGATATTTTCCTTTTCCCACTCGTTTTTAACCATCATCAGGTTGGAAAGCTGTTTATCCACGTTTTGCATGCAAATGCCCGCTTTTTCCATCGTCACGTATTCGGAATGGCTGGTTTGGTCAAACGAAATGCCCACCGTTTTATAAGTAGACAAGCGCTTTAACGAGTCGTCTTGCTTATATAAAACCGCCGTCACATCCGTACCAGCGACCAACTTTTCCGCCGCTTCGATATACCGCTTGTCCGTATAAAGCGTCGTACCCGTTTTATCGATAATGACAAATCCGTTTTCCGCCACGAAGCCCGTGATATATCGCATCAAATATTCGCACGCGGTATAAAACGCTTCACAGCCGCACGCTTGCCATACTTTTGCACCGTTCGTTTGCATAAAAAATTCCTCTCGTTTACTATTTTAGCAAAAAAATCCGCATTCGTCAAGTGGTAGAGTGGATATTTTACAATTTATTGTAAATATCGCGCATACCTTGCGCCTCTTCCGCCTGCAAACCGTCCGATACGCTGACGATATACGGCTCTAAACGCAATTTTTTCAGCGCCACCGCAAGCGGCGCAAATTCCGGTCCGTATATATCGTCCGCAAAAGTGAGATGTTTTACTTCCCCTTTTGCCGAGTACATAATTTTGGAAAAATGCACGTGGAAGTGTTTCATTCGTTCGTAACCAAGCTCAGACACCATATATTCTAAGCGAGAAAGATAGTCCGCTTCCGTTTTCAGCGAGCCCTGTTCGCGCGCGTTGACGTGCCCAAAATCCACGCAAGGGGTATAGATGGAGTCGATTTTACAAAAGCGAACGATTTCTTCAATCGTGCCGATTTGCGCGATTTTGCCCATCGTTTCCGGGCAAATCATCATATCGGAAAAATCGTTCATATACAAATAATCGCGTAAAATTTTCAGCCGTTCTTCGGTGAGTGCAACCGCCTGCTCGCGCTGCATTTTGCCTTGCGAGGCGGGGTGGAAAACCACTCGTTTCCCGCCCATAAGCTTTGCCATTTTCGCCGAGTCGAGCACGTAGCCGTATGATTTTGCCGCCATTTCGTCGTCGGGGTTGGCAAAATTTATGTAATAAGGCGCGTGGACGGAAATTTCCACGTTTTGCGCGTTGAACGCATCGCCGATGGAGATCGCTTTATCTTCGGTCATGCGAACGCCTCTGCCAAACGAATACTCGAAGCAGTTTAAGCCCAAATCTTTAACGAATTTCGCCGATTGTTCGGTGTGCGCGTATCCTGCCGCGTAAAAGCTTTCGCTATTGCCGCTCGGTCCAAATTTAATCATGTTCGCGCACCTCCTCGATATCCTTTTGCAGTTGATTTTTAAGCGTTTCCACGCTATCGAATTTTTGATTTTCGCGTAAAAACCGCACGAAATATATTTGCAGCGTTTTGCCGTATAAGTTGCCGTCAAACCCGTCGATATACGTTTCGGTAAGTACCGTACGTTCATCAAATGTCGGTCTTGCGCCGTAGTTGGTAATTGCCTTATACGTTTTTCCATCGATACGAACGCGCGTTTCGTATACCCCCTGTTTTAAGGGGAATTTATCCGTTGGATATACGATATTCGCCGTAGGGAAACCAAGCGTTTTGCCGATTCCGCGATCTTTTATCACTTCGCCGACGAGGAAAAATTCTTCGCCTAAAATACGGTTTGCTAATTGCACGTTGCCGTCCGATAAGTGTTTTTTTATGGCGGTAGAGCTGGCTTTTTCGCCGTCGATATGCACCAAATTAACTATTTCAACGCATACCTGTACCACTCGTTTGATCGTTTCGGCGTTCCCAGCCGCGTTTTTACCAAAGCGGAAATCGTCCCCGCAAATAAACGCTTTAACGCTACTCTCTTCCATCAAAAGGCGAATAAATGCTTCGGGCGATAAGTGTTGAATGTCCGCAAAAGGCAATTCGATTACAAAATCAATCCCTGCACTTTTAAAAATACCTTCCCTTTCGAAAGCGGTAAACAATCCCTGCTCGCTTTTACCGCGAAAAATGGTCATGATCCCGATGGGCAGGTTGTACGTTTTCGCGCGCGCAACAAGCTGTTTATGCCCCACGTGCAGACCGTCGAAACCGCCCAAAAGCATCACGCAACCGCTTTTTATATTCAGTTGTCGCGTTAGGGGAATGATTTTTAACATAATTTCGTTTTGATTTTGGCGTTGCCGCCTACTACTTGCACGATACCGTAAAATTTGTCTTCGTGATAGAGTTTATACAGCCCGTCTTGTTCGTCCACCGCCGTGGGCGCGCCGTTGAAAAACCGCGTTTGCTGTTTTTGCGAAAGCGTGATGATCGGGTATGGCAATACGCTGTCGGTGGGAATGATATATCGTTCCAGTTCACAAGCAGGCAAATCTTGTTCCAAAAGTGAAAACGGAATGGCGTTATCCAAAGTGAACACGCCGCTTTGGGTTCTGCGGAGTGCGCTCATAACCGCGTGCGTACCCAGCGCCGCCGCCATATCCCGCGCAATAGAACGGATATACGTACCGCCGCCACAGCCGATTTTAAAGCAATACGCGTTCTCGTTT
Organism: Candidatus Scatosoma sp.; assembly: GCA_045535685.1. GTDB lineage: Bacteria > Bacillota > Clostridia > Christensenellales > Borkfalkiaceae > Scatosoma. The sequence continues at coordinate 1,524 of JAZSMB010000067.1, read as the reverse complement.
TCCACCGATTTCCCCATACATTCGATACGTTCAACGCGTACCTGCTTGGGGGTAAGCTCAAATTCTACCCCAGCCCGCGCGAGTTCGTACCCGCGTTTTCCGTTGACGTTTTTCGCGCTGTATTTGGGGGGCATTTGCATAATATCGCCTATGAGCGAAGGCAATACGCTTTCGATTTCCGCTTGGGTAGGAATATGCCCGCACTTCATCATCTCGCCCGTAGTATCGAGCGTGTCCGACGAAACGCCGAACGTGAATTCGGCAATATATTCTTTTTCTTTATTTAAAAAATAATCGAAAAGGCGCGTCGCGTTGCCCACGCCAACGGGCAAAACCCCGCTTGCGAGCGGATCGAGCGTGCCCATATGCCCACAGGGCGTACCCGTGAGCCATTTGCATTTATTAACGACTACCCCCGAGGTCAGCCCCGAGGGTTTGTCTACGTTGAAAAAACCGAGTGTTTGGATTTTTTCCGTTCTTTTCACGAACTACTCCTTATCGCAATTCTACGCCGAGTTTAAACTTCAAGTTATTCAAAATCTTCTTCACGAAGTTATCCAGCGTTTCGGGCGTGAATGCTTTTTCGGTATTTGCATCGGGCGTAAACGTAAGCGTGAACGCCATACTCTTTTTGCCTTGGGGGACTTGACCGCCGCGATACACGTCGAAGAGCACCGCTTTGGTGACGTATTTACACGAATGCATCAATACATTTTCGATATCCGCGCAGGTAAGCGCTTCGTCTGCAAGCAAAGCAAGGTCGCGCGTGACTGCAGGGAATTTGGGTAAGTTGGTATAACGCACTCTATCGTCTAAACGGCTTGCAAGCGCGTGTAAATCGAGCTCGCAAAGGTATACTTTTTTATCAAGCCCAAGCGAAAGGGCGATACCAGGGTCGAGTTCACCGAAGTTACCCACTACGTTTTCGTCCACGAGTACGCGCGCGGAAACGCCGGGATGCAAGTACGGTTTTTCCGCTCTTTCGATTGCAAAGGGAATATGGAACGCCTCAAACAAGCGTTCTACCGCGCCTTTCATATCGAAGAAATCGTTTTTACCGCCCCAAATACCGAGAACGAGATGTTTGTGTTCGTCGGGCTGTTCGCCGCCGACCGTGTCGTTGGGCAGGTACACGTTTGCCACTTCGAAAAGTCTGCCTTCGTCGTTGCCGCGGCGGATATTTCTAACCGCGTTTTGGAGCATGGACGGCGTTAAGCAGGTACGCATAATGGACAAATCTTCGCTGATCGGGTTGAGAATTTTTACCGCGTTTCTCAGCTCGTCGTTTTCGGGGATTTTAATCAAATCAAGGTCTTTGGGCGAATAGAACGAATAGTTATACGCTTCGAAGAACCCTTGCGTTTTGAGTACGTTTTTAAGGTGTTGTTCGCGTTTTTGTTCGTCCGTCAAGCCGCCGCCCGTCACGCTTGCTCTCTTTAAGAAGGTGGGCGTGATATGTTCGTAGCCGTGCATACGGATAATTTCTTCCGCTAAATCGGGATAACCGTCGATATCGTCGCGGTA
>JAZSMB010000024.1:0-11444 GCA_045535685.1 Candidatus Scatosoma sp. | reverse complement strand
AAACGTCTGATAAACGAATTTCTTCTTGCATTTCCGTGTATCCTTCCATAAATTGCCCCCGATACCTTTAAAATTTTTTAACTGCTATTATTATAACACAATTTCAAACACTTGTAAAGTGTTTTATATAAAATTTTACATACAAGTAAAAGCAACGGCTCAACCGCTTGCAAATTTTTAAGTTTTATGTTACAATAAAAGAGTAAAAAATTTTTCTCAAACAAAACGTCGAAAAAGGAACGAACAAACGCTATGCAAACGTTGCTTTGTTGTACGCGAGCGTATCAGCTCGTTAAAAACGAACGGGATAAAAACGAACTTTCCCACGCGTATTTATTGCATTTACCCGACGCGCGTAATCTTCGCGCGGCGTTAAAGGCGTTTGCGAAACTCTTTTTTGCTTGCGAGCAAGAGCGTTCGACGGGCGAAAACCGCATTTCCCGTTTGATTGACGAAGAACATTTTTCCGATTGTCTTTTTTATCCAGAAAATGGGAAAAAGTTTATGGTAGAAGACGCGGAAGCGGTGCAAGAAGAGAGTATTTTACAGCCCGTTGAGGGAAATTTGAAGTTGTTCGTTATTTGCGATTTCGATTTAGCCACGCCTGCGGCGCAAAACAAAATGCTCAAACTCTTAGAAGAACCGCCTTACGGCGTACGCTTTTTGCTGGGCGTCACTTCCACTTTCCCCGTCTTACAAACGGTACTTTCGCGCGTGAAAACGTTGGAAATTCCGCCTTTTGGTGTGCAAGAGATAGAAGAATGTTTATCGCGGAATTATTCTGCTGCATATTCGCCTGCGGAAATTTCGCTTTGCGCGGCGGCGTGCGGCGGAATTTTGGGCGAGGCGGAAAATATGCTGCTTGGCGGCGCGTATAAAAATTTGATTGACGACGCGTTATCTTTGGCGACGGCGAGCGAAAAAGATTTGCCGGTTTTGGTTAAAAAAATAGGCGAAACCAAGAAAAAGAAAGAGCTTTTATCCCTGCTCCGTATCGTTTATCGCGACGCGCTGCTTTTTAAAACCGCGCAAACGAAAAACGCTAAAACAATGGAAAGCCAGGCGTTTTTACAAGCAGAAAAACAACGTCTTAAAGAAGTAGCAAACCGATTATCGTTACCTGCGCTCCTTTACGCGCAAGAGGCGGTGGGAAAAGCGGAAAAGCAAGTTGCGTTTAACGCGTACTTTCCGCAATGCATCGAAACGCTGATTGCAAGTATTTTGACCTACCAGGTATGAGATGAATTTTTTCAATAAGCAAAAAAAGGATAGAAAAAATATATGACGAAAGTAGTAGAAATTAAATTTAAAAACGGTGGAAAATTATATTATTTCGCTCCCCGTGAAAACGAAGAATACGTGCGCAATATGCCCGTTGTCGTGGAAACGGCGCGCGGGTTAGAATACGCGTGGGTGGCGCATCCTACGAAAGAAGTAGACGACGAAGAAGTGGTACAACCGCTCAAACCCATCGTGCGTATCGCAACGCAAAAAGACAAAGAATTTTACGAAGCCTGCCAAGCCAAACGGCCGACGGCGATTAAAATTTGCAAAGAAAAAATTGCGGCAAACGGCTTGGAGATGAAACTCGTCGATTGCGAATACGCGTTCGACGGTAGCAAAATCGTATTCTACTTTACGGCGGCGTCGCGCGTGGATTTTAGAGAACTTGTAAAAGATCTTGCCTCGGCGTTTAAGATGCGTATAGAACTTCGCCAAGTGGGCACTCGCGACGAAACGAAATATTTGGGCGGTATCGCGCCTTGCGGAAGAGTTTGCTGCTGCGCGGGGAATATGCCCGAGTTTAAGAAAGTGAGCGTAAAAATGGCGAAAGTGCAAGGCTTGTCGCTCAACCCCGGTAAAATCAGCGGGCTGTGCGGACGGCTTATGTGCTGTTTGAGCTACGAATACGATTATTATAACGACGCGTCCAAACAACTCCCGAAAGTGGGCGCGGAAGTCGGCACTCCCGACGGGAAAGCGGTCGTGGCGTCGCTTAACATGTTAAAAATGCAAGTGCGCGTAAAACAAGACGACGGCGCGGGCGGTTTGGTGTTTAAAGAATTCCCCGTGGAAGAGATCAAATTCAAAAAGCCCCCCGTTGCGCAAGAAAAAGCGGAAGACGACGAGGACGATAACGAAGATTAATCGGCAAAAAAGTAAAAAAAAGGATAAAATTTGCAAAGGCGCGGAAAGTTCTATTTTCGCGTCTTTTTTCATACGATAAAATACAAGTGATAAAAGCAAGCAAGGAGAAAAAAGTATGAACGAAGAAATCGAGTACGCAGAAATGCTGGAAATTCCCTTATCTACGGTCAGCGTGGTGCAAAAAAAATCCGCACGCAAGCGCAAAACGGATAAAAAAATTGTAACTGCGCCTAAAAAAGAATTTAATTTACAAGATAGCGTAATTGAGCGCGTCAACGGTAAAGTCGGTCAAGGTATGGGCGACGCGCCCAAGCACGAAACCGTTTTATCCGCAGAACGTATTACGGCGGACGCGGCGTTGTTTGCCGAGGGGGTAAACAGTCAAGGCAAACTGGATTTGGGCGATATTCCCGATCGAATCGATACCGTGCGGTTGTATTCTGCGGTGGAAAACAAACAAAGGCTGGAAGGATTTTCCGGCGTTGACGAATACGCGTTAAACGAAGAAGATTTCGAAAACGACGCACCCATGTACGAGATAAAACCGCTTTCTAAACAGGAAAAACGCGTAAAAGCCGTGCTTGGAGCAGAGTTTGCGGCGGTATGCGCGTTATGCGGCGCAATCTTTTTAACCAACGTATTTGTGCCACACAGCGCGATCAATACTTTTTTCCGTACCCTGCATACGAGCGTGCAAACCAAAGCGGATACGCGCACGTATAGCGATTTTACGTTGACGAGCGTTGTAGGCGATTTTTCCGAAATCGAGCTTTCGCTCTCCCCTACGGGCGTCATCTCATTCACGGGCGAAAGCTGCGTGTATCCTGCGGCGGATGGAAAAGTGCACTCAATCACGCAAAACGCGGACGGCACGTATACCGTAAAAATCGAACACTCCGATACGTTCTCGGCGGTGATTAGCGGTTTGGATTTTGTTTACTACGCGCAAGGCGAGGCGGTTAAGAGCAACGTACCCGTTGGATATAGCGAAGGAGAAACGGAGGTGCAGGTGACGATGTATTCAAACGGCACGCTGCTGAACTGTTTTGAAGTGACGGAGGAAAATTGTTTGGCGTGGGTGACGCAACAATAACCAAAAAGCGGCGGCGTAGCCGTCGCTTTGCATATAAACGAACAAAAACGGAAAAAGCGCCTGCTTTAAAACTCCACCCACTCTTTATCGCCGTGGGGATTTGGTACTCGATTACAGGCGAATTACCACTCTTTTTAATGAGTTGTTTCGTCGCACTTCAACACGAGTGCGCACACGCCTTTGCGGCGGCGAGGCTGGGGTATAAACTCAACGCGATCGTCCTGATGCCGTACGGCGCGGTAATTGACGGGGATCTATCGTCCATACGCCTCAAAGACGAGTTATCGGTGGCTTTGGCTGGACCGATTTGTAATCTGCTAACGGCGGCGTTATTTGCGGCGATTTGGTGGTTTGCCCCTACCATGTACGCGTTCACGGATACTGCGTACAGCACTTCGCTTGCGATCGCTTTCGTCAATTTATTGCCTGCGTACCCTTTGGACGGGGGTAGAGCGCTTCGCGCAATTCTCGCGCAAGCGTTTACGAAAAAGGAAGTAAGCGAAAGCAAAGCGGAGAAAAAAGCGGTAAAAATTTGCCAAGCTGTTACGCTGCTTTTGGCGGTGGGGTTGGTTTGCGTATTCGTGTTTGGGGCGACGCAAAAACAAGTGAACGTATCCCTACTCTTTTTTGCTGTATTTTTGTTTTGCGGTGCGTTTGGAAGCAGCGAGAAAAACGCGCGGTATCAAAAGATGGATTTTTCCTGCGCCGACGCACTTTTACGCGGTTTGGAAATACGGCGGGTTGCGGTGTGGAACGGTTGCGCCGTGAAAGACGCATTTAAGTATATCAGCAAGGGCAGATATTTGGTTTTAGAAGTGTACGATAGCGAGGAAAGACACCTATTCAATCTTTCGCAAAACCAACTTTCGGGGTTATTTTTACAAGCAGAAACGCCGTACGAAACACTTCAAATGCTAAAAAATAGACAAAATAACGCAAAAAAGACATAAAAAATAGCTTTTTTAGAAAGAAAATGGCAAAACCTATTGCCAAATTTTATGCGCTGTGGTATAATTGTATTTGCGCCCGTGGATCGTCTTAACGGTTCACGGGTAGTTTTTAGGAGGCGGCAACGATGACAAAAGAATGGTTTTTCGATCGATATTGCGGACAGCAGTTTGCCGCGCTCTTGGAAGACGGCAAACTCACCGAGTTTTTGGTGGAAACGGAAGGTCAAGGCGACGTTGTTGGGAATATCTACAAAGGCAGAGTGACCAACGTTTTATCAGGTATGAACGCCGCGTTTATCTATTGCGGGCTTGATAAAAATTGTTATCTTTCCATGGAAGAATCGTATACCGATTATAACAAATACGACGGCACGTTTGCACCGCAAAAAAAGAGTATGGATTTGAAGGTGGGCGACGAGATCATCGTACAAGTAACCAAGCCCCCGCGCGGAAATAAAGGCGCAAAGGTTACGACCAACCTTTCGTTCGTGGGAAAACACGTCATCTATCTTCCGCAAACGGACTTTTTGGGGATTTCCAGAAAAATCACGGACGAAACGCTGAGGGAACAGCTTTTAAAAAAGGCGGAAAAAATGCGCGAACGCGAAAACGAGGGGTTTATCGTGCGCACGCAAGCCCCTTACGCTACGCAAAAGCAATTAAAAACGGAAACGGCGTATTTAAAAAAATTATACGAAAAGACGCTCCTGCGGGCGAAACATTCGCCGGTTGGAACGGTATTATACCAAGACGAAGAACTCCCCGTGCGGATTATGCGGGATAGTTTCGGCGGCGAACTGGGTGCGATTTACGTAGGCGATGAGGAACTTTATCAACGGCTTTTATTGCTCGTGCATTTGCGCGGGGATTTGCCGGCGAGAAAACTCGTTAAATACACGGGCGAAAGGTCGATGTTTGCGGCGCATAATATTACACCCATGATTTACGACGCGACCAAGCCCAAAGTGCCGCTTGTCGGAGGTGGATATTTGGTGATCGAGCACACCGAGGCGATGACGGTTATCGACGTCAACTCGGGCAGCTACGTGGGCGAAACGTCGCTGGAAGACACGGTTTTTGCCGTGAATTTGGCTGCGGCGCGCGAAGTTGCACGGCAGGTGCGGCTGAGAAATATCGCAGGGATCGTAGTGGTTGACTTTATCGATATGCTCAACGAAAATCATAAAGCCGTAGTCACGGAAGAGCTCCAAAAATGCTTAGAAACGGACAAGGCAAAATGCAACGTCTTGCCGATGAGCGAGCTTTGCATTACGCAATTTACGAGAAAACGCGTGGGCAACGAAACGTTTTCTTCCCTCGTTAAACCCTGTCCCCATTGCGACGGCGTTGGGGATAAAGAAGCGGATATTTTCGTTATTATGCGTATCCGCGACGGTATCTTGGATTGCTTTGCACAAGGTTATACGACTGCGCTTGTAGAATTGAACGAAGGCATTATGCGCAAGATTTTGGACGAGCGGTTTTTTGCGCACGAAGCCAAAAATCGTTGGAAAGAAAAGCGGGTGTATTTCATTCCGCATAAGACGTATAAAGAAGATTGTTTCTCGGTGCGCGGGGATACGGCAAGCGTACTCCACTTGCCCGATAAAGCACAAATTTTGTATTGATTTTTTCAAAACACCCCACCCAGGTATGAGATGAAATAAAAAAGAACGGCGAAAAAGCCGTTCTTTTTGCATATCAATTTGATTTATGCTGTTTGTTTATAAATAAGTTTAGGAGAAACGCCGCTGGTTAAACACTCTTTGGTGATAACCACTTCTTCCACGTTATTTTCCGACGGAATTTTATACATAACGTCCGTCATAACGCTTTCGATAATCGTTCTAAGCCCGCGTGCGCCCGTTTTTAAACGGATAGCCGTTTGCGCAATTTCGCGCACCGCGTCTTCTTCCACGGTCAGCTTAACGCCGTCAAACCCAACGAGTTTTTGGTATTGCTTGATAATCGCATTCTTCGGCTCGGTTAAAATCTTCACGAGTGCGTCTTCGCCCAGCGGATCGAGATTAACCACGATGGGAAGCCGACCTACAAACTCGGGGATTAAGCCAAACTTCGTTAAATCTTGCGGTTTCACGTCGTCGAGCATCGAATAGTCCGCCTCGTTTGCGCCCAAGCGCACTTTACCGCCAAAGCCCAGCGTCGTATCGTCTTTTCTGGACGAAACGATTTTGTCAAGCCCCACGAACGCACCGCCGCAAATGAATAAAATATTCGTCGTGTCGATGCGCAAACATTCTTGGTTAGGGTGTTTTCTGCCGCCTTGAGGGGGGACGTTCGCCGTCGTGCTTTCGATAATTTTGAGCAGCGCCTGTTGCACGCCTTCGCCGGAAACGTCGCGGGTAATGGAAACGTTTTCGCTCTTTCTGGAAATTTTATCGATTTCGTCGATATAAATGATGCCGCGTTGCGCGCGTTCGATATCGTAATCGGCGTTTTGAATGAGTTTGAGCAAAATATTTTCCACGTCCTCGCCCACGTACCCTGCCTCCGTAAGCGTCGTAGCGTCGGAAGTAGCAAACGGCACGTTTAAAATTTTCGCAAGCGTGCGCGCAAGCAACGTTTTACCGCTCCCCGTAGGGCCGAGTAAAAGCACGTTACTCTTTTCAATTTCGATTTCGTCGTCCGCTTTCTTATTTTTCATCGTTGCGTTGATACGCTTATAATGGTTATATACCGCAACCGAGAGTACGCGTTTTGCTTTATCCTGCCCGACGATATACTGATCGAGTTCCGCTTTGATTTCCGCCGGCTTTTTTAAAGGCACGTCTTTGGGAGAGGTTTTTTCTTCTTCCCACTCATCTACCATCGACTTACAAATTTCCACGCACTCGTCGCAAATGCACGCGCCGTCCGGGCCGGTGATGAGTTTTCGCGTTTCTTCTTTGGGTTTTCCGCAAAAGGAACAATGTTGATGTTTGTTGGTCATAAAAAACTCCTAAAATCAAACGGGTTATTTATCATACGCCCAAGCGCAAAAAAAGTTTCGCTTAAATAAGGGCGCGAACAAAAGTATAACCCAAACTTTATTGAAAAATACCGCGCAAAACCCAAAACAGGTTTTGCGCGTCGTTTATCGTAAAGACGAGAAAAAGTTATCTTCTCACAAACACTCTGTCAATCAAGCCGTACGCTCTCGCCTCGTCCGCGGACATATAATAATCGCGGTCGGTGTCGCGCTCGATTGCCATCAAATCTTTGCCCGTATTTTCGGACAAAATACGATTCAGCTTAGCTTTCGTGCGGAGAATGTGCTCTGCTTGAATTTTAATATCACTCGCCTGACCTTGCGCGCCGCCAAGGGGTTGGTGGATCATAATTTCCGAGTTGGGCAACGCAAAACGCTTGCCTTTCGTGCCGCTGGAGAGCAGGAACGCGCCCATACTCGCCGCGAGCCCGATACAAATAGTCGAAACGTCGCACTTGATATAATTCATCGTGTCGTAAATCGCCATACCTGCGGAAACCGAACCGCCGGGGGAGTTGATATAGAGTGAGATGTCCTTAGTAGGGTCCTTGCCTTCGAGGTAAATCAGTTGCGCTACGACGGTATTTGCAACGGCGTCGTTGATTTCGCCGCTCAAAAAGATAATTCTATCGTCTAATAAACGGGAATATAAGTCGTAAGTGCGTTCGCCGGAAGACGTGCGTTCCACTACGTAAGGTACGAGTACGTTCTTTTCCATAAACAATCCTTAAAAAGTATTTTGGTAAACGGGGAAATTATTCTTCCACGTACATTTCGTTGTTTGCTTTAAGCGTTTCGAAGAGTTTGGTAATGATGATATCGCTGCGGATATAATCGAATTGACGGGGATCCATACCTTTTTTGTATTCTTCCACGTCTTTACCAACTTCTTTCGCTTGTTCAGCCACTTTCGCGTCCACTTCTTCTTGCGTAGCGTCCACGTTTTCTTCTTTGATAAGCTGAGAAATGATAAGTTGGTTTAAAACGTTCTTCTTCGCTTGTTCTTCGTAGTTCTTTCTAAAATCAGCAAGCGATACCTTCAAAAAGTCGAGATAATCGGCAAGCTTCAAACCTTGGTACATCAGTTGATACTCGAATTTTTGCATCAAACCGTCGATTTCTCTTTCGATCATCGCTTGGGGAATTTCCACTTCGGTATTTGCAGCGATTGCGTCCAAAATGCTGTTTTCGGTTGCGTCGTTTGCCTTTCTGTTTGCTTGCGCTTGCAATCTTTCTCTTGCTTTCGCTTTGTACGCGTCGATGGTTTCGCTGCCCGTTGCGTCTTTGATGAATTCGTCGGTAAGTTCGGGAAGTTCTTTACCCGTAAGCGAATTTACGGTAACCGCAAATACAGCGGGTTTACCTTTCAAGTTTTCCGCTTGATAATTTTCAGGGAACGTCACGTTGATATCTTTGCTTTCGCCGATGTTCATACCGATTACTTGATCTTCGAAACCGGGAATGAATTGACCGCTGCCAAGGGTAAGGTCGAAACCTTCTGCTTCGCCGCCGTCGAATTTAACGCCGTCAACCGTGCCGACGAAGTTAATGTTTGCGATATCGCCGCTTTGCGCCGCTCTGCCTTCTACGGGCACTTTGCGAGCGTTTCTTTCAAGTAAACGGTTGAGTTCCGCGTCCACTTCTTCATCTTTTACATTATACGCAAATTCTTTGATCTTCATACCCTTATACGAGGAAATTTTTACCTCAGGTTTGACGGGTACTACAGCCAAAAGCGTCACGCCTTCGTCGGAGAGTGCGTCAACCGAAACTTCGGGATCGCCAACGGGGGTGAATTTCTTTTCGTTCTTTTCAAGAACGGTGCCGTAATTTTCCGCGAACAACGCGTTGAGCGCGTCTTCGAAGAATACGCCTTTGCCGTACATATTTTCAATTACGTTTTTGGGTGCTTTGCCTTTGCGGAAACCGTTGATGGCAAATTTGCCTCTGGTTTTCAAATACGCTTGGTTTTGCGCGTTCTTCCATTCTTCCGCGTCAAATTTAAGCGTGATCTTAACGGTACTTTTTTCCGCTGCTTTGGTGGTGTATTTCATATCTGCTTTCTCCTGCATTTTATTTATCTTTTTTCAAACGAAATTTCAGCGAAAAACCGCCAAAATCGCATTCGCTCATACATTTTAACATATTTATCAAAGAAAATAATGCGTTTTTGTTTACAATTTTGTATTTTTACGCTATAATTTAAGAAGATTTCTTAAAAAAGCCCAAAAGGAGCGAGTATGCCGCAAGACGCATTTCATATCAAACGCCTCGCCGACGAGTTAAATACTTTTCTCGTTGGGGGTAAAATCAACCGCATATCGCAGGTAAATAAGGACGAGCTTACCCTTATTATATACACCGGAAAAGCGGCGGTTAAACTCATTTTAAGCACAAATGCAACGTTTGCGCGCGTTTGTTTGTCGGAAACGGAAAAAGAACCGGCGGCGGTTGCGCCTAATTTTTGCATGCTCCTTCGAAAACACTTGCAAGGTGCGGAAATTTTGTCTATCTCGCAATACGCCTTCGAGCGGATTATCGAAATTAAACTGCTTTGCACGAGTGATTTTTCGCAAGCGGAAAGAGTGCTGCGCTGCGAGATTATGGGGAAATATTCCAACGTGGTGTTAACGGAAAACGACGTGGTTTTGGGTGCGCTGAAAACGACTGCGCTGATGGACGAAAATCATCGCGTTTTGTTTGCCGGCGCGAAGTACGCCTATCCCGCTCCGCAGGATAAAATTTCGCCTTTCGACGGGGCAGGTATGCGATCAACGATAGAAAACTTTGAAAATATGCACCCCGACGGCTACGATAACGAGGCGCTTGCAAAGTATATTTTCGAGCGCGTAGGCGGTTTGTCGCTGGCTACCGCTCGCGAGATTGTAGGGCGCGCGCAAAGGGTAAAAATGCCGCTTTGGGCGTTTATCGACACGTTTTGTTTACACGAACCTTGCGTGCCTTGCGTGCAAATGGAAAACGGACAACCCAAAGACTTTTTCGCATTCCCCGTAGAGGGTGGCGAGATGAAAAATTCGCTTAACCAAGCTGCGAACGAGTACTATTTTTGGCGGGAAAGCAAAAAAGGGTTCGAGGATAAAAAGAGAAAATTAGAAAGCGGCGCGCGCACGCTGAAAAAGAAAGCGAGCAAGCGTTTACAAGATATTTTGGAACGGTTAAGCGACGCGGAGAAAGCGGAAGAAAACCGCATCAAAGGCGAGCTTTTAACGGCAAATTTATATAAAATCGAGCGCGGAATGGCACGTATCGTGCTGGAAAACTGGTACGACGAAGAGGGCGGAAATATTAAAATCGCGCTGGATACGCAACTCTCCCCTGCCAAAAACGCGCAAAAATATTTCAAAATTTATAACAAGCAAAAACGCGCGAAAGAAGTTTTAAAGCCGATGAAAGAAACGGAAGAGCGCGAAATTGCGTACGCGGATAGTTTGCTTACGCTTATACAAACGGCGGAAAACGACAGCGATTTGAAAGAGATCGAAAAGGAACTCATCGAAGTAGGCCTCATCAAAGCACCCAAAGCACGAGCGGGCGGAAAACGCAAAGAAGAAGAGGTTTCTTTTAGGCAATACGAGCATAACGGAATGAAAATTTTGGTGGGCAGAAACAACATGCAAAACGATAAACTGCTGCGTATCGCCGCCCCCGACGATATTTGGTTGCATACGCAAAAATACCATTCTTCTCACGTAATAATACTCACAGAGGGTAGGCAGGTATGCGATGAAACGCTTTTATACGCCGCGCAGCTTTGCGCGTATTTCTCGCAAGGCAGGGACGCGGATAAAATTCCCGTCGATTATTGCAAGCGAAAATACGTTAAAAAACCGCCCAAAGCACGAGCGGGATTTGTGATTTATACCGATTATAAAACCCTACTTGTACAACCGAAGAGCGAGTAATAAAAGCAACCTTTGCGTTGCGGCTCGTTAGTGAGGTTATTGAAACGAGATTCTTCACTTCGTTCAGAATGACCGTTCGCACCACCTCATCCTGAGTGTAGTATAAGCGAAACGAAGGATCTAATAAAGATGTAACAACACCCACGTCATCCTGGGTGTAGCGCAAGCGAAACGAAGGATCTAACAAAGACGTAACAACACCCACGTCATCTTGAGTGTAGCATAAGCGAAACGAAGGATCTGATAAAGACGTAACAACACCCACGGCATCCTGAGTGTAGCGCAAGCGAAACGAAGAATCTAACAAACGCAAACAAAGAACGCCGCCTTTATCAAAAAAG
>JAZSMB010000046.1:0-2097 GCA_045535685.1 Candidatus Scatosoma sp. | reverse complement strand
ACATTTCGTCCATTTCGTCGTCAAGTTTAATCACTTCGTCCGCAAGGACTTCATTATTATTGATAAACGAATTTACGCTTTCTCTAACCATTTTTACGGCTAAATTCCCCATAGAAGTAATATGAGTAAGTTTTTTAATATACTTTTCGCCTGGCATAGTGCAAACTAAATCGCCTATATCGCTTGCCTGGTCGCCAAAACGTTCAATATCCGTTACCATTTTAAGCGCGGTAGATACTTCTCTAAAATCTTTCGCAACGGGCTGTTGTTTTAATAGAATTCGCATACAGCGCTTTTCAATATCCATTTCGTATTCGTCCACACGTTTATCCATTTGCCCGATACTTTTGCCAAGCTCTCTATCACGGTTCACAAGTGCTGTAATTGCACTCTCTATCATTTGCTCGGTAAGGCGGCACATTTCCACAAGTTCCGTCTTTAACCCAGTAAGCTCTTCTTCAAAAATTTTTCTTATTGACATTATCTTTACTCCTTAATTATAGTGTTTTTTTACAAAAAAATCAATAATATGATAGGAATCAACCGAACCTACCCGTAATATAACGTTCGGTGCGTTCATCTTTTGGGGAACTGAATATATCGTCGGTGTCACCGTATTCGATAAGCTCGCCCAAAAGAAAGAACGCCGTTTTGTCGGCAATACGCGTTGCTTGCTGCATATTGTGTGTTACGATAACTATGGTAATTTGCTTTTTCAGTTCTTCCATAAGTTCTTCTATTTTACCCGTAGAGATAGGATCGAGAGCACTCGTCGGCTCGTCCATAAGTAAAATTTGCGGATTTGCAGCCAAAGAACGTGCGATACAAAGCCGTTGTTGTTGACCGCCCGAAAGTCCTAACGCCGATTTATTCAATCTATCTTTGAGCTCGTCCCACATAGCCGCTTGTTTTAAGGAAGTTTCCACGATTTCGTCTAAATCCGCGTGTTTTGTAACGCCGAACGTTCTCGGTCCATATGCGATATTATCGTAAACACTCATAGGAAACGGGTTAGGCTTTTGGAATACCATACCAACGTTTTTGCGAAGTTCGTTCACGTCTATTTTGCCGTATACATCCGTTTTGCCCACATAAAATTCACCTTCGATTTTGCACCCGTCCACCAAATCGTTCATACGATTAAAGCATTTCAAAAAAGTCGATTTACCACACCCCGACGGACCGATGAATGCTGTTACTTGTTTTTCGGGAATTTCTACACTTATATTTTTAATCGCTTGAAAATCACCATACCAAAGATTAGCATTTTTCACTGAAATATTACCGCCAAATTCGTGGATTTGTTTAATTTTTTTCATTATTTAGCTCCTTGTAATTTCTTGTTAAGTTTGCTTGAAATAAGTTCGGCTAAAAGGTTTAAGCCTAGCACGAGCATTATCAAAACAATCGCCGTTGCGTATGCTTCGTTCACATACCATCCTTCACCTGAAAGTCTATAAAGCGCAACCGCAAGTGTTGCGTTACTATCTAAATAGCCCGTAGGTGTTGCAGAGATAACCGAACCCATTGTATAAATAAATGGTGCGGATTCTGCAATAACTCTACCCATACTTAAAATAATGGCACTCATTATGCCAGGAAGTGCAGACGGCAAAACGATTTTGAAAATTGTTCTCATTTTTCCTGCGCCAAGCGCAAGGCTTCCCTCTCTTAAACTGTCTTGCACCGATTTCAAACTTTCTTCGGTAGAACGAACGATTGTGGGAAGTAGCATTATGCTAATTGTTAGCGTCCCTGCCAAAATGGAACTTGTACCGCCAATCAACGCGACGAACGTTATCATACCAAAAAGACCATATACGATGGATGGGACACCATTAAGTAAGTCGATTGCGCCACGAATAATTTTAATAAAGAAGTTGTTTTTCTTGGCGTATTCGTTTAAGAAAATTGCCGTAAAAAGACCGATAGGAACAGATATAAGCAAACTCAATCCTACCGTCATAAGTGTTGTAATAATCGACGGCAATATCGTGATTTTTTCACTATCAAATTCATACTTACCAAATAGCAAATTGGGATTTGATATAAGCGTCGGGAAACCTTTAACAAAGATAAAGCCTATTACGAGAAGCA
>JAZSMB010000014.1:0-4653 GCA_045535685.1 Candidatus Scatosoma sp. | reverse complement strand
CTCACAGAACGACATGGCTACGATCCGACTTAATGCGGCGGTACGAAATTGCGTACGGCAAGATGCTTGGAAATGCTTACAAAAGAAGGTACGGATAAAGCGGTTGCGACTTTAGAAAAACACGGTATCGAAGGCTTGGTCGTTATTGGTGGCGACGGGTCTTTCCGTGGCGCGCGTGAATTAACGGAAAAGTACGGCGTGCCTACGATTGGTATTCCCGGTACGATTGATAACGACCTTGAATATACCGATTATACGTTGGGTTTTGATACTGCCGTTAATACTTGTTTGGATATTATTAATAAGTTGCGCGATACGATGACTTCGCACGAACGCGTTTCCGTTGTAGAAGTTATGGGCAGACATTGTGGGGATATCGCATTGTATAGCGGTATTGCTTCTGGTGCGGAGATCATCGTCGTACCTGAAATTAAATTTGAGATTCAAGAAATTGTGGAACGCATCAATCGTTCGCGTGCAAACGGTAAACATTCGAATATTATCGTCATTGCGGAAGGCGTTATGGGCGCGGATAAATTTGCGCAAGCTTTACAACAACATACGCATTACTCTGTGCGTCCTACGTGTATCGGTCACGTGCAACGCGGTGGTTCGCCTACGATGGCGGATCGAATGTTGGCGGCGCAATTCGGCAACAAAGCCGTTCGATTGTTAAACGAGGGTATCGGCAACCGCGTGGTAGGTATTCGTGATAATAAAATCATCGATATGGATATCATCGAGGCAGTTTCTATGAAAAAGACGTTCAATTACGAGCTGTATGAAACGTTGCAAATGATTTCTATGTAAATTGTTTTTATGAAGTTAGACCGTTTTTCGAAAGAAAAGCGGTTTTTCTTTGTTTTTTTTACAATTTAGTATTGAAATTTTTCGTTTTGTGTTATATAATAATATACGATAAGTGTAGCGCGCATGCAAATGCGCATAATGATAGGTGGAAAATGATTTTAACTGTTTGTATGAGCCCTTGTACGGACGTCACGATTGAGTTGGATACTCTAAACGTGGGTATGACCAACGTGGTCAAGAGTAAAACGATTACGTACGCAGGCAAAGCGTTAAACGTAGCGATCGGCGTAGCACGATTGGGCGGTCAGCCGTACACGACGGGGCTAATGTATAACGAGAACGGATATTTATTTGAAAACGCCTTAAATAAAGAGGGTGTTCCGTTTACGTTTGTGTGGAATAAAGGTCGCGTAAGAGAAAATTATAAATTTATAGATCATAAGTCTATGCTTACGGAAGTAAACGACGTGGGCGGCGAAATTACCAAAGAAAAAGCAAACGAAGTTTTGTCTATGGTGCGTATGCTTTCCGAAAAGAGTAGTGTGAGCGTTTTATCAGGGGGGCTTCCGCGTGGCGTCGACGCGAGTTTTTATGGGCAATTGGTGCGTGCGGTTTCGCCTAAATCGATGAAAATCGTGGACGCAACGGGCGAAAAAATGTTTTCAGCCGTTGCAGAGGGCGTGGATCTCGTAAAACCGAATTTAGACGAGTTGGAAAACGCGCTCGGCAGACATTTTACAAGTAAAGACGAAATGCTTGCCGGATGCTACGAACTGTTGGATCGTGGCGCAAAACGAGTGCTTTTATCGCTTGGAAAGCAGGGTGCGGTCATTACCGACGGTACGCGAAATTATTATTGTAAAAGTATTAACGTTGCCGTTAATTCGACGGTGGGTGCGGGCGATGGAATGGTGGCTGCTGCCGCTATGCAACTCAAAGAGGGCGCGCCGCTTTCCGAGATTTTACGCGCGGGCGTAGCGGCTGGAACGGCAACCGTTATGACGAGCGGGCAAGTTTCTTTTACGAAAGAAAAATACGATGAAGTTATTTCTAATTTGCGCGTAATAGAAATTTAAAAAAGACGCATATTTTGCTTGCTTTGCGTATAATGTAATATAAGTTTTTACCGTATGTTTGCGTTGAGCGGATGAAACCGTGGCGTAAAATATAAAAACAGGCGGGAAAACGCCCAAAATAAGCGGATAGAAACAAGCAAAAGAGAAACGGTTAAAAAAAGCTTTGCAACGACGGATGCGTTGCAAAGCGAATAACTGAAAAGATAAAAAGAGGATTTTTCCGCGACAATTTTGTCGCGGTTTTTAATTTATTTTCAAAAAAATTGTAAAAACTCTTGAAAAATTTGTCGAAAAAGGTTATAATAATGAAAAGATAATACGTAGCTGGCATAAAGGCGTAGGAGAACGCGTATTATAAGGAGTGAACAATATGAGTTTTAAGTTGCAACAAGCAAAATTTGATGACGTTAAGTGGCTTGATAGCATAAGAGAAGGAAAAGATACCTGCGGATCGTACGTGTTTTGTAACGCTTGTCGAAAAGAACAGCCAAATCCGTGTGCGCGTGCCGCAAGTCGCTATGCAAACGGTTATATCCGTATCGCCGTTATTTATCGGCATTAAAAACGTAGTTTAGTTGAAGGGGGCGTATGAAAAAAGCCGAAAAGTTAGTTTCCGCATTACTCACGATTGCGCTCGGCATTTTGTTAATCGTTTTACAGGGAAAAGTCGTTAGCATTTTGATGACGGTAGCAGGCGTCGTTTGCATTACGCTTGGCATTATGGATTTGCTGGATAAGGCAATTCCGCCGGCAGTTGTAAAGTTGGTCATAGGTACGATCGTTATTATTTGCGGTTGGGCGATTGTCGAGGCTGTATTGTACGTTGTTGCCGCTATCTTACTGATTGCAGGTATTTTACTACTTTACGAAAAAATTAAAAAGAAAGTGGTATGTTCTACCGTTTGGCAAACCTTATGCGAATACGCTGCTCCAACCATCTCGTTAGTAATAGGCACTTTGTTGCTTTTTAACCAAGGCAATACGGTAAATTGGGTGTTTATCGTAAGCGGTATTTTTACCGTCTTTGAGGGCGCGGTGTTATTTGTAAACGGCTTTTTTGAAGACTGATTTTTGTTATAAAGTATCAACGCTTTGTCGCGTGACAAGGCGTTTTTTCTTTTATTCTCCAAGAGAATAACGAAAAAGATAAAAATTTATCGATTTAACGATTGAAATTTATTTTCAAAGCGTTCAAGCATTTGAAATTCAAGTAGGTTTGTGGTATAATAGATGATGGTTAAAAAGGAACAAATAAAAAGAAAAATAATTAAACGGAGAGATAGATTATGAATAGTAAAGTAACAATTATCGGTGCTGGTTCGGTAGGCGCTACCATTGCGTATACATTGGCGGCAAACGGACCTGTTTCGGAGATCGTTTTAATCGACATCGTAAACGATAAAGCAAATGCGGAAGCGTTGGATATTAGACAAGCTACGCCTTATTTGAACTCGGTAAAAATTTACGCCGGCACTTATGAAGACGCAGAAGGTTCGGATATCGTTATCATTACGTCTGGCGTAGGCAGAAAACCCGGTCAATCGCGTATCGACCTTACGCAAACGAACGTAAATATCTTAAAATCGATTGCGCCTGAAATTGTTAAACACGTTCCCGATGCAATTTACTTGCTTGTAGCAAATCCCGTGGATATACTCACCTACGTATTTTGCAAAATTACGGGTGTGCCTAGAAACCGCGTAATCGGCTCTGGTACGACGCTGGACACCATTCGTTTGCGCACGCGTCTTTCCGAATTGTACTCGGTAAACCAAAAGCAAGTGCACGCATACGTTTTAGGGGAACACGGCGATTCGTCGTTGGTTGCTTGGTCGAGTGCACGCATTTCCGGTGTGCCTTTGAACGATTACGAAGAGGCGATGACGGATAAAGGTGAACTTACGATTACGCCTTACACGCACGAAGAAGTGGAAGAATACGTTAAAAAATCCGGCGGTAAAATCATCGCGGGCAAAGGCGCTACTTTCTATGGTATCGCGGCGTCTGTTTGCCGTATTGTAGAAAATATTTATGCAAATGCAAATACCATTGAAACCGTTTCGGTGGTTATGGACGGCGAATACGGCGTTTCCGACGTTGCGCTTAGTACGCTCTGCGTAATCGGCAAAAAAGGCGTTATTACGACGCTTACCCCGAAACTTACTGCGGAAGAAGAAGATAAATTCCGTCACAGCGCAGACGTTTTGAAAGGCGTTATTGCGCAAATTGAAATTTAATCGGAGAAAGAAAGATGGAATATCGTATTGAGAAAGACACAATGGGGGAGATGAAAGTCCCCGCAGATAAATATTGGGCGGCGCAAACGCAAAGAAGTTTTCAAAACTTCCGCATCGGCGAAGAAATTATGCCGCGTGAAATTACGCGTGCGTTTGGTATTTTGAAAAAGGCGGCGGCGCTTGCCAACTGGAAACTTGGCAAACTCTCCGAAGAAAAGAAAAATGCTATTTCCGCCGCTTGTGACGAAGTGATTGCAGGGGATTTGAATGCGCACTTCCCGCTCGTCGTATGGCAAACGGGTAGCGGTACGCAATCGAATATGAACGCAAACGAAGTTATCACAAACCGCGGTAACGAAATTGCAGGGGCAAAGTTGTTGCATCCCAACGACGATATCAATAAGAGCCAAAGTTCTAACGATACCTTCCCTACGGCGATGCATATTGCGGCGGTGGACGCTATCGAAGAAAACTTATTCCCTGCAATGGATACGCTGATTGCGACGTTGAAACGCTTAGAAGAAGAAAAC
>JAZSMB010000116.1:0-12417 GCA_045535685.1 Candidatus Scatosoma sp. | reverse complement strand
TCGTGTTGTAGCCGTTGGGAAAACCGATAACCGTACAAATGGCAAGTTTGTCCCCCACGTACTCTTTTGCTTGCGATACGTAGCAAGGCGGAATACAAACGGAAGCCGTTTGATATTTCATACCGTCGTCGCAGATTTTTTTGATTTGTTCCCAGGTCGCCGTTTGAGAAAGTAAGGTGTGATCGCATTTCGCTAAAATATTTTTAACGTCCATAATTTTTCTCCGTTGTGCTTATTTTTCTTACATTATACCGAGTTTTTTCCACGCTGTCAAGATTGATTTGTAAAATTTTTCATTTTTTAAATTTTTTTTTGGAAAAGGATTGCTTTTTGTCGAAAATCGTGCTATTATATATGTGTATGAATGTGCGCGTGCCCTATGCGGGCGTATGCGCGAGGGGAGTTTTTATGTCGGTCACTTTGCAAAAAGCAAATTTTTGGAAACGCATTTCGGCGTATATGTTCGATTTTATCGTGACCGTGATGCTGACGTTTGCGTTTGCAACCGGTATCACCGCTATTTGCGGATACGACGAAAAAGCCGACGAACTGAATACTTACTATACACAATACGAACAACAATACGGGATCGACTTTAATATCAGCGAAGAGGATTTTAGCAAACTCTCGGCAGATGAACAAGCGGTTTACGACCAAGCCAAAAAGGCGTTATACGGCGACGCAGGTTTTCAAGAAGCTTATCAAGCTATCTTCGAACTTACGATGTTGATGTACGGCGGAGGTCTATTACTTGCTTTTCTGTTATGGTATTTCGTCGTTCCTTTATTATTTGGCTACGGTCGAACGATGGGGAAACGGATTTTCGGACTTGCCGTCGTGCGGACAAACTGTGTCAAAGTAAGCAATCCCGTACTCTTTATCCGTACCGTCGTAGGTATGTACGCCATGGAAACGTTATTACCGCTTGCCATTTTGATTATGATTTGGTTTGATATGATGGGCATCGTCGGCTTAATTACCATCGCTTTGCTAGGTATTTTGCAAGTTGCGATGTTGATTAAGACCAAAACCAACTCCTCTATCCACGATTTACTCACCGATACGGTGGTTGTGGAATTTGCAAGTCAGCGCATCTTCGATACGCAAGAAGACTATATGCAATACCAGCAAGAGGAACACGCTAAAGCCGTTGAAAACGCGGAATACGACCGCTTTCAAAAATAAAGAAAAATAATTGTAGCAATACATAGGAGGTTATATGAAAGTAGAATTGCAGAACCTGACGAAAATTTTCCCCAGCCGTAATAAAAAGTCCGGGGAAGAAGTCGTTGCGGTTAACAACTTCACCTTTACCATTCCCGATGGCAAACTGGTTGGTTTGCTCGGCCCTTCCGGCTGCGGGAAAAGTACCACGCTGTATATGATCAGCGGTTTGCAAAAGCCGTCGGCGGGTAAAATTTTCTTCGGCGATGAAGACGTGACGGAACTCGCGCCTGAAAACCGCGGTATCGGTTTGGTTTTCCAAAACTATGCGCTTTATCCGCATATGACGGTAAGACAAAACATTTTGTTCCCCTTGCAAAACCTCAAAGGTGCCGACAAGATGACCCAAGAACAAATGTTAGACCGAGCGCTCGAAGCAGCGAAACTTGTGCAAATCGACGAGTTGATGGATAGAAAGCCCAGCGAACTTTCGGGCGGTCAACAACAACGCGTTGCGATTGCTCGTGCACTCGTTAAAATGCCCCGCGTATTGCTCTTGGACGAGCCCCTCTCCAACCTTGACGCAAGATTGCGTTTGCAAACGCGTGAGGAAATTCGCAGAATTCAAAAGGAAACGGGCATCACGACCGTATTCGTTACCCACGACCAAGAAGAAGCGATGAGTATCTCGGATATGTTCGTCGTTATGAAGTTGGGCGTTGTACAACAAGTGGGTAAACCGCAAGAAATTTACGACGATCCTACCAACTTGTTCGTTGCAAAATTCTTGGGTACGCCCCCTATCAACGTATTTAACGGCCGCGTAGAAGGCGGTAAATTGTATATCGGTCAACAAGCGGTGCTTGACGTGAAAGGCGTAGAAGATTGCGCGGTAACGGTTGCAATCCGTCCCGAGGGCTTTATCGTGAATGAAAACGGCGCGTTCTCGTGCGAACTTTCCAACGTCGAAGTTATGGGACGCGACGTGAGTATCGTTTCCCGTCACGCGGAATCGCAAAATCCCATCGTTCGTTCGATCGTGGACGCGGATAACAAAATTGATATCACGGCGAAAGAAGTGCGTTTCGATTTGAAACCGCATAAGACCTTTATCTTCAACGCTGAAACGGAAGAACGTATCCCTTTCGAGGTGTAAGCTATGAGTAAAATCGGCAATTTCTTTCATACCGTTTTCGTGAAAGCGGTATGGCAAACGTTTTGTGTAAATTGGGTATGGAAAACCTTCTTCGTCGCTTGGATTTATCAAGCGTTTTGGAAGGACCTTATCGTCAAGAAATTACAATTTGACAAATGGAAAGGTTGGATATATCTTTTACCCGTGTTGGTATTGATCGCGGTGTTTACCATTTGGCCTATCTTTAACACCGTGCGTATCGCTTTCTTGGAAGGATATTCAAACCTTGGTGCATTGAACGGTGAAACGTACGCTTTCGGCTTTGGCAACTTTGTTGACGTTGTGCAAAAAGACGTTGAATTTGCTACCGCAATGAAAAACACCTTGCTGCTTTGCGTAATTACCGTTCCTCTTTCTACGGCAATCGCATTGCTGATCGCGGTTTGCTTAAACGCTATTAAACCGTTGCAAAAATTATTGCAAACGATTTTCTTCCTGCCTTACGTGACCAACTCGCTTGCGATTGGTATGGTATTTGCGGCAATGTTCGATATCGTTGGTGTAAAATTAGGTACGCAAAACCCTATTATTCAAAACCCCGGTATTATGAACACGATTTTCGGATGGTTTGGTGCTGATCCCATTAACTGGATTAATATGGGCTCGTCTTACGCTTCCAAATTAACCGTTATGGTCATCTATATCGTTTGGAATGCGCTGCCTTTCAAAATTCTTGTACTTTTGGGCGGTTTGCAAGGTATCAACAAACAATATTACGACGCGGCAAAAATCGACGGCGCATCCCGCACCCGTATTTTCTTCCGTGTGACCGTTCCTCTGCTTTCCCCGATGATCGCGTACGTGGTTATTACTGGATTTATCGGCGGATTTAAAGAATATTCGAGTATCGTCGGTGTATTCGGCGAAAAAATGGGTCCCATTGGACAAACCTACTCCATGCAAACGATGGTCGGTTTGATTTACAAAGCGTTGGAAGCGGATAACGCAGGCCGTGCAAGTGCTTCGGCGTTGATTTTGTTCGTGATTATCTTTATCGTCACGATGATTAATTTACGCGTCAGCAAAAAGAGAACGCACTATTAAGGAGGTTAGGAAAATGGATGAATTGAAAAACGAAACGTTTGAAGAAAATGAAAACTTAACCCCCGAAACGCATACCTCGGACGTAGCTGTAAGCACAAGCGACGTGTTAGCGCAAGCGGTTATGCGTGAACGCGATATGCAACAGGTATCCGCCAAACAACGCGTGACAAAGGCGCTTGTTCAAGTAGGTTTATACCTGTTCTTGGGAATTATGGCGCTCATCGTCGTATTCCCGTTCTATTGGATGATTATTTCCTCGCTCAAAACGTTGGATGAGTATCGCCAAATCAACCCCACTTTCTTCCCAAATGAATTCCATTGGCAAAACTACGCCAACGCATTTAATAAGGCGAATATGGGTAGACTGTTCTTAAATACGGTATACGTAGGCGTGGTCTCCACGCTCTCGTCCGTCGTTATTACGATTCTTGCCGCGTTTGCATTCTCGCGGCTGGAATTCAAGGGCAAAAACGCGTTGTTTGGGTTCTTACTGGCAACGATGATGATCCCCGGCGAACTTTTTACCATCACCAACTATATCACGGTTAACCGTTTGGATTGGATGAACACGTACACCGTTTTGATTGTACCGTTCTTGGTGAGCGTCTTCTATATATATTTATTGAAGCAAAACTTCCAACAAATCCCCAACGAGTTATACTTGGCGGCAAAAATCGACGGAACGACCGACTTTAAGTATCTTTGCAAGGTTATGGTTCCGCTGGCTTTGCCCACGATTATTTCCATCACGATTTTAAAGATGATGGGTGCATGGAACTCGTATATGTGGCCGAAATTGGTTGCAAACGACGATTTGCACAAACTGATTACCAACGGTTTGCGTGAAATGGACTTCTCGGAAGACGGCAACCAAGGCCGTATCGATTACCCTCGTCAAATGGCGGCGGTTACGATGGTATCCATTCCCCTTTTCCTCGTTTTCGTATTCCTTCGCAAATACATCATGAAAGGTGTATCGAGAAGCGGTATCAAAGGTTAAAAAAGAAAAATAATAATATCGTAAGGAGAAATGATATTTATGAACAAGATTGTAAAGAAAATTGTTGCACTTAGTTCCCTGTTTGTCATGCTCGGCAACGTCGTAGCTTGTCAAGGCGGCGGTGGCGGCTGGCAAGGTTCGCTCGAACCCGGTTTCTGGGCAGATTTGGCGACAACGACAGGCGGAAGCAGCGGCGGAAACGGTCCCGAATACTCGGGCGACGTGGAAATCAACGGCGATCCTACCGCAGCAGTAGCTTACGACGGCAGCGCGGTAACCATCCAGTTCTATCACACGATGGGTAAAAACTTAACCGAAGTTTTGGATGCCTGGATCCCCGCATTTAACGAATTGTACCCCAACATTACCATTGAACACGGTTCAAAAGGCGGTTATCCCGAACTCCGTGACCAAATCACAACCGAACTCCAAGGCGGCAACGCACCTCATATCGCGTATTGCTATCCCGACCACGTTGCAATGTATAGAAAAGCGGGCGCGGTTGCACCTTTAGACGATTATATCGCAAGCACCAAGACGGTGACTAAGAAAGACGGTTCGACCGAACAAATGGGTCTTACGCAAGATCAAGCAAACGGTTTCGTTCGCGCGTATTATGAAGAAGGCCGTGCGTATGGCGACGGCAAAATGTACACGTTGCCCTATTCGAAATCGACCGAAGTATTGTATTATAACAAGACGTTCTTCGAAGCAAACGATTTTGAAGTGCCTACCACTTGGGACGAAATGGAAATGTTGATCCAACAAATCGCAGAAATCGATCCTTATTGCGTTCCCCTTGGTTACGACTCGGAAGCAAACTGGTTCATCACGATGACCGAACAACTCGGCACGCCTTACACTTCGGCGGTTGCCGGTGAAAAATTCTTGTTCGACGTTGAAGCAAACCGCGCGTTTGTTGAAAGATTGAGAGCTTGGTATCAACTTGGTTTGGTTGAAACGGAAGAAACGTACGGCGCATACACGTCCGACTTGTTCACCCAAACGGTTCCCGGTGAATTGAAATCGTATATGACCATCGGTTCGTCGGCAGGTGCAAGCTATCAATGCCCCGACCCCGTAACCAACGAAAACAACGAAGTGGTTTATCCGTTCGAAGTAGGCGTTGCGCTTCCTCCGCAAATCGATCCCAACAGCCCGAAAGTAATTTCGCAAGGTCCTTCCCTTTGCATGTTCAAGAAAGTGAAGTAACAAGAAATGGCGGCTACCTGCTTGTTTATGAAGTTCTTGACCACCACGATGGGCTTGCAAGCGAACTTCTCGTCCGTTTCTGGTTATGCCCCCGTTATCGCTGACCTTGGTACGAAATTTGCCGCATACGGTACGTTCCTTACTACGGCTGACGGCAACGCGAATTTGCAAGCATCGTGCGTAAAACAATGCGTATTGCAAGAATCGGCTATGTTCGTATCCCCCGCATTCATCGGTTCGTCCGGTGCGCGTGACAAAGTGGGCGAATTGATCCAAAACTGTTTCGTTAACCAACCCGAAGCAGGTCAATCGGAAGAAGACTTCGTAAAAGCGAACTTCACCAGCATCGTTGAGAAACTTCGCTACGACTACGGTGCATAAGCATCATTCCCACGTTAGGTAATAAACTTATGAAAAAGAAAACTTTATCACTTATTTTAACGCTTTTCTGTGCGTTTGGCGTATTTGGCGCAGCGGCTTCTTCCTTCGTGGAAGAAGCGCCCCAAACCGCAATTCAAGCGGCTGCGGACGGCGAAAAAATCGATTATGCTGGTCAAGCCGTTTTGGATTTGAATGCGGATAGCCAAACGATGGAAGTAACGGTAAAAGCATTCATCGACGGCGACACGACCCACTTCAACACGCCCGCCAGCGCGCAATTTAACGCTCAAAACCTGTTAAAAGCGAGATACACGGCGGTTGACACGCCCGAATCTACGGGTAAAATCGAACCGTGGGGCAAAAAAGCGGCAAACTTTACGCGTAGCAAATTGGAAAATGCAACTTCGATCATTATAGAATCGGACGGCACCGATTGGGTTGCCGATTCTACCGGTGAAAGACATATGTCTTGGATTTGGTACAAAGCCCCTGGTGCAAGCACGTATCGCAACTTGAATATTGAACTTTTGCAAGAAGGGCTTGCCCTTGGTAAGAGTGTAACCGGTTGTCGTTATGAAGAGCTTTGTAGAAATGCCTTTACGCAAGCAAACGCTTTGAAATTGCACGTTTATTCTACGGAAAAAGACCCTGACTATTTCTACGGTGAGTCGATTGAAATCGATTTGAAAGAACTTCGTTTGAATTTGAACACTTATAATCCTAATAAAGAAAGTGACAAAGCTCTTTCTTATAATGGAAAGCGCGTTGCTTTCGAAGGTACGGTGGCGTATTACGTCAACCAAGGCGTTTACGTAGAAGATTACGACGAAGAAACGCAAATGTATTATGGTATCTACGTATATTACGGGTTCAACTTTGTACAAGGCGCGCAACTTTTGAAGATCGGCAACCGTTTGCGTATCGCGGGCGTTGTCACCTACTATGAAGGCGGCGGCACGTATCAAGTTTCCGACTTACGCTATAACCCCTATATGCCTGCTGCGGATGATATTCGTTTGATTTCTACAGGAAACGAAACGGCGAACACGGAAACGAGTGCAACGACGTTCCATAAAGTTGTGACTGTTGTTGATCCTGAAAATCCTGACGCGACTCCGAAACAGTATAAGTACGCTGCTCTTGCGTTAAATACGTCTATCTCGATGAAAAATCTTTTGGTGACGGACGTATATACCACCGCAAACGGCGGCGACAGCGACGGTGCTATGACGCTTACCTGTAAAGTGGATAATAAAACGATTACCGTGCGTACCATTGTTTTGAGAAACCCTTACGATAACTCGCAATTAGTGACGGCTGACATGTTGCTTGGTAAAACCATTGACGTGACGGGTATCATCGACGTTTTCAATGGCGATTATCAAATTAAAATTCTTTCTGTGGGTGGAATTAAAGTAAACGGCGAGCCGTTATTTACTCCGCCTGCGCCCCCTGCACCTACTCCTGACCCCGAGCCTGCTGGTCCCAACCTTGGTTTGATCATCGGTTTATCGGCTGGCGGTGCTGCGCTTGTAGCGGCAGCGGTTGTAGCCGTTGTATTTATCAAAAAAAATAAAAATAAAAATAAATAATAAATAAGGAGAAACATTATGAAAAAACTTTTCCCTAGCATTCTTGCTTTGCTTATGTCGTTCAGTTTTTTGGTTGGCTGCGTACCAAATGACGACGGTTCGTCGAGCTCCCCCGGCGGCTCGTCCACCGGTACGGGTTCGTCGACTGGTACGGGTTCTTCCTCGGGCGGCGGCAACCAAGACGATCCTCTTTATGCTTTGAACGAAGCGAAAGGGTTCTTACTTGGCGATTTGATCGACGATAACGTTGAAACGCGTGTTAGCTACACCGTTCCCAACAAGACTTATTCGTTCCACGCTGAAGAATTCTTTGACATCTCTTGGTCGGTTAGTGGTACCACGGGCGTAACCATCGATGAAGGCGACGGCGATACGGATACCGTTGTTATCGGCGAATTGGACGAAGACACCCCCTACGTTTTGACGGCTACCATCAGCGACAGCCAAGGTCAAAGCGTGACGCTTGACTTTAACCGCGTTGCTTTGGCAGCACCTCAACTTGTTCCCGTAGCAATTACGGAAGCTCCCACCGAAAATACGGCGTACAAATTCTACGTATATCAAGGTAAAACTGCTGAAGATTGTTTCATTACGGGTAATATGGTAAACACGTATTACTTTGAAACTTCGACCGATTATGAAGCAGGTATCGACCTTTACGTGAAGAACGTAACGGGTGGCTTCTTGCTCTATCACGTAGTTGATAACGTTGAAGTTTACATCAACGTTGTTAAATCGGGTACGCATACCAACGCTAAATATCAAACGCTTACGGAAAATGAAACCCCTAACGTTTGGACGTTGAATGCTGACTGGGGTACGATTTCCACGACGATTTCGGATGGTACGTACTATCTTGGTTGCGACGGCACGTATAACACGGTAGAACCTCAATATAAGACCGAAGACGGATACTTTAAGGGCTATCTTGTAACGATGGTTGATAAATCCACCATCGTTATCACCGACGCTGATAAAGTTGCGGATACGAAAGATAGCTTGAACTTACAATTAAAACACACCCTTGATAAGACGGTTGAATTGCCTACGACCGGTACCCGTTATCCCGAAGCTTCCATCGCTTGGACTGTTGAAGCTGACAAGGGCGCAGCAGTGACCGCTGACGGTTTGGTACTTACCGTTCCCGCAACGGCTACTACCGCTACGTTGACGGCTACCATCACTTGCGGCGACGCTACCGATACGAAGACGTTTACGCTTGAACTTGGTCCTAAGTCGGTTGCTGTTGACAAATCGGACAAAGCAGCTATCGTAGCCGCGGCTTATAACCTTGCAGCAGGCGAAACTCTCCCTGGCGACAACTACACCCTTACGGGCGAAATCACGAAAGTAAACACCCCCTACGACACTGGCTATCAAAACATCACCGTTACCATCACGGTTGGCGACAAGACGTTCGAGTGCTATCGCTTGAAAGCAGGCGCAGCTGACGTTGCAGCTTTGGCAGTTGGCGATACCATCACCGTTACGGGTACGATCAAGAACTATAACGGTAAAGTTGAATTTGACCAAGGTTGCGTTTGTGACGCGGTTGTAGCTGGTCAAGGCGGCGGTAGCCAAACTCCTCCTGCACCTACCGCAGGTTTGCAAGAAGGCGTTGCTTACACGGTTTGCGCGAACAATGCAAACGGTCCTTTGTACTTAACGGGTACGATTTCTAGCGGTCGTTTTGACGGTTCTGCTAATGCTTCCGATGCTGTTTCCGTTTACGTACAAAACGTTGACGGCGGTCAACTCCTTTACATGCTCAACGGCACCGACAAAGTTTACTTTGTAATGGAGGACTCGTCTTCCGGCGGTTCTACCACTTCGGACGCAAGTGCTGCTACCGTTTTCGAATGGAATGCAACGTTAAACACGTTGGTTGTTGCAGAAGATTCCAACAACCGTGCTTTCGGTGCAGGCGCTACTAGCACGTACAACAATTTCAGCGCTTACGACTCTACTGGTTCTTACAACTGGGGTCAATTCACCGCTGTTGGTGGTAGCTCGACGCCTTCGAAGCCCTCCACCCCTTCGCAACCTTCTACCCCTTCAAATCCCTCTGGTGCAACCTCTTTGCAAGAAGGCGTTGCTTACACGGTTTGCGCAAACAATGCAAACGGTCCTTTGTACTTAACGGGTACGGTTACCAGCGGTCGTTTTGACGGTTCTGCTAACGCTTCCGATGCTGTTTCCGTTTACGTACAAAATGTTGACGGCGGTCAACTCCTTTACATGCTTAACGGCACCGACAAGGTTTACTTTGTAATGGACGACTCGTCTTCTGGCGGTTCTACCACTTCGGATGCAAGCGCTGCTACCGTATTTGAATGGAATGCAACGTTAAACACGTTGGTTGTTGCAGAAGATTCCAACAACCGTGCTTTCGGTGCAGGTGCAACCAGCACGTACAACAATTTCAGCGCTTACGACTCTACTGGTAATTACAACTGGGGTCAATTCATCGCTGTTGGTGCATAATCCAAAAATCATCGTTAAAAACGCTTAAATTAAAGCGATATTAACAAAAACAGGACTTCCTTCGAGAAGTCCTGTTTCTTTTGTTTTAGGGGCGTTTTTGTGGGTGTTTTTCGCCAAAAATATCAAAGCTTATCTTTATACTTTTCAAAAACCGCCATATTGGTACGCGTTGCCATCAGCGGCGTGATAGAAATATAATCGTTTACGATCGCTACCGTATCGCGGCTTAAATCGCCGGGGTATTCGTCGGGGACGGGGACTCCGTCTTGAAAATATAAGTCTTCCTCCCCCTCCACTTTCACAAACTCGTCGGAAAAATAGAACGAGCCTTGACAAGTGATTTTAACACCCTTTACTTGGTACGGGATATTGACGTTATAGATCAAATTCTCGTCTAACAGCTTATTTTTTACGATATAATCGTACGCTTTATCTAAGTGTTTAACCACTTGCTGTTGATCGTCGTGGAATGCGGAAAACGCGATGGCAGGCGTACCCAAACGCGCCGCCTCGAACGCCGCCGCGCACGTACCCGAATACACAATGTCCGCGCCTACGTTTACGCCGCGGTTTACCCCCGATAATACCAAATCGAATGGCTCTTTCAAGCCCATAATACCAAAGCGAACGCAATCGGCTGGCGTTGAATCCATCGAATACGCCGTTACGCCGTCCATAAACGGCACTTTTTTAATTTCAATGCGCTTTACAATCTCGATCGCGTGGCTTTTGGCACTTTGCTCCACTTTGGGTGCGACAACCGTCACTTCGCCTAATTTTTTCGCCCACTCGGCGAGTAAATGGATACCGAGTGCGTCGATTCCATCGTCGTTTGTTATCAAAATTTTCATAACCAACCGTTATTCCTTTCTTTGTAGTCTTTAAGGAGCGTATCTGCGTCTTTCAAAAGCGCGTTCATTTCCGCTTTCGAATACACCGTTGCGCCCGCCGCGCAAGCGTGACCGCCGCCGTGGTATTTTTCGGCAAGTTCGCTGACCGTAACGAACCGCGAACGAAGTCGCACGCGGATCGAACCGTCGCCGTTGTCGATAAACGCCATCCAAATGAGTGAATTTTTAATAGAGTCCATAAACGATACGGACGCGCTTGCCTGTTCGTTGGAAAGCTTGAATTTACGCTTCATCGCTTTGGAAACGAATAAAGAAACCACTCCGTTTTCGCTGATTTTCATCTTTTTATGCGCGTACGCTTCGAACTTGAATTCGTCAAATTCTTTGAGATATAAATTCGCATACAAAGTATCCACGTCCACGCCGATATCCAAGATAAGACCTGCCAAACGCATGGTTTCGCCCGATACTTCGCGGAAACGGAATCTGCCCGAATCGGTTACCATGCCCGTATAGATATACAGCGCCGCCTCTTTGTCGATTTTGAGTTCGTCTTTGAACGTATCGTAAAACGCTGCAATCATTTCGCAAGTGGACGAGCGATGCTCTTCTACCCATTGATAATCGCCGTACGATTCGATGGGGATATGGTGGTCAAGCTTGATAAGCTCCTTGCAAAGAGCGTATTTTTTGTTGGAAATTCTATCGTGCGTTGCGGTGTCGAGTACGATGCCCAGCGCGTCTTTATATTCTTCATCGGGAAGAAGGTCGTCTTCCTTGCCCAAAAACGCCAAATAGTTCGAAAAATCGGCGTTTTGCAGGTAGATTTTCTTCTCGGGGTACGTCAAGCGGAGTATCGCAGCCAAACCTTTGGTCGAGCCGACTGCGTCGCCGTCCGGACGAAAGTGCCGAAAAATTAAAATTTTGTCGTATTGTTTGATTTTGTCTAAAATGATTTGCATATTTTCATTTTTCATACGTTGTCCTCACTATTCTTATTAAAAGCGTTCAAATCTTCTAAAAGCTGCATTGCCGTTTCGTAGTTGGGTACGCTTGCGCCGCTTGCTTTTGCGTGGCCGCCGCCGCCGTACTTGACCGCTACGGGATTGATGTTGTATTTACTCGAACGGATTTCGACAAGGATTTTGTCCTCCGTTTCGGTGAAGTTAACCCAAATATCCACTCCGCGAAGATCGGACATCGTGCCGACCATTCCGCGCGAGATGGTAAAGGTGTCTACGCCATAGGTAGGCAATTCGTCTTTCGTGGTATAGATATACGCCACTTTATAATCGGTAAATTGGATTTTTAAGATAAACTTCGCGCGCAGTTGCACGAAGAAGAAATCGTCTGCGTACAGTTGCGCATAGATATCCGTGATGCTGAATGGTTGTTTGAGAAGTTCGGACGCCAAACGGAAGGTGTTGGACGTCGTCGAATCGAAACGGAAACGCCCAGAATCGGTCACCATACCCGTATAAAGCGCCTTTGCCG
>JAZSMB010000142.1:0-3819 GCA_045535685.1 Candidatus Scatosoma sp. | reverse complement strand
CGATCCGACTTGGCTATTCTATTCGTTACGATTACGGTCTGTTTAAACAAAAAATCGTGGAAGGCTGGCAAACGGAACTTCCCGACGTTTGGTTGCCGGGTGGCGAAGTGTGGTTGACGCAACGCAGCGATAAAGTTTTTACTGTAAAATTCGATGGTTATATCGAAGAAAAGTGGACGGAACACGGCATGGAAACCATCTACCGCGACGCAAAAGAAGTACAAGCGGTGGCGTATGATATGATGGTATCGGGATACGATTCGCAAGCGGTATCCGTTTTACGTCTTTGGAAAGCGCGTAGCGTGCAAAACTTTGACATGAAATTATTCTCGCAAGGGGATTATGCGTCCGTTATGAAAGACGATAACGAAGCGGAGCTTATTTCCAAAGTTTTGTATCCTGCCGACAACCACGCGGAAGGGAAGTCTTTACGCTTAAAACAACAATATTTCCTTGTATCTGCATCCTTGCAAAATATTCTCGCCGATCATAAGAGAAGATACGGTTCGTTAAAGCTTTTGCCGAAAATGGCGGCAATTCACCTCAACGACACGCATCCTGCGCTTGCTATCCCCGAATTGATGCGCTTATTAATCGATGAAAACGGAATGACTTGGGACGAAGCTTGGCATATTACCACTTCCGTTTGCGCTTATACCAACCATACCGTACTCGCAGAAGCACTTGAAACTTGGCCGGAAGATTTAATTGCAAGAAGATTGCCTAGAATTTATACCATTCTTAAAGAAATCAACCGCCGTTTCTGTGAAGATTTGTGGCAAAAATTCCCCGGTGAGTGGGATAAAATTTCGCGTATGGCGATTATGTCTTATAATACCGTAAAAATGGCGAACTTGTCCGTTCACGGTTCGCATCACGTAAACGGCGTATCCGGTTTGCATAGTGATATTATCAAAGAAAGCATTTTTAAGGATTTCTACGATTATACGCCTGAAAAATTCACCAACGTTACCAACGGTATTGCACATAGACGCTGGTTGAATCAATCTAACCCCGAACTTTGTTCGTTGCTCGATGACTGTATCGGAACTGGGTATGCAAAGAATGCGGCAAAACTTGCTGAATTTAAGAAATTTGAGAACGATAGCAGCGTTTTGAAACGCTTAGACGAAATCAAAGCCCTTAAAAAGAAACAATTTGCCGATTTTGCGTATAAGAAACAAGGCGTTATTATCGATCCGAATACTTTATTCGACGTGCAAGCAAAGCGCTTACACGAATATAAGCGCCAACTTTTGAACGTTTTGCATATCATTCACGATTATTTGATTTTGAAAGAAAATCCCGACGCACCCATTCAGCCGAAAACGTACATTTTCGCTGCAAAAGCCGCGGCAGGGTACTATATGGCGAAAAAGATTATTAAGCTTATCTGTTTCCTTGCAGAGGATATTCGTAAAAATCCGAAAATCGCCGCAAAACTCAACGTAGTTTATATGGAAGACTATAACGTGACTATGTCCGAATCGTTGATGCCTGCATCGGAAATCTCCGAACAAATTTCTCTTGCCGGGAAAGAGGCAAGCGGTACGGGGAATATGAAGTTTATGATCAACGGCGCGTTGACCATCGGCACGTTGGACGGTGCAAACGTTGAAATGTCCGAGCACGTTGGAAAAGATAATATTTATATCTTCGGTTTGAACGCGGATGAAGTATCGGAAATTTGGCGCAACGGCTACTCCGCAAGCGTATATTATAACAACGATCCTATGCTCCGTAAAATCATCGAAGCTTTGATTGTCGGTTTCAACGGCGAATCGTTTGCCGATATAGCCAACTATTTACTCACCGGCGCTCCGATTGCCGATCCGTATATGTGTATGGCAGATTTTCAATCGTATATCTCTACGCAACAAGAACTTTCCAAACTGTATGCAACGGATAAACGTTTATGGAACCAAAAAGCGCTCCGTAATATCGCGGCGGCAGGGTACTTTGCAGCCGATCGTAGCATCGGTGAATACGCCGACAACATTTGGAATTTGAAACCTTTACACGAATAATTCAACTTTCCCTTACGCGTAATATTTAACGCGTAAGGGAATCTTACAAAGCACTATGTATAATCAAATCTATTTTAATCCATTAGATTGCGCTTGTAAAAATATTACGGGCGCAATTTCACAAAAAGAAAAATTACAGCTCAACCTCTTTTATCTTAAAAAAGAGCGCAATTTGGCATTGAATTTTACTATAAGCGAGGAAGATTGTGCCAAACCTACGCAATCGGCTACTTTATACTTGAACCGCGATGGAGACGTTGCAGACGTTTACCCGATGACGATTACGCCGTTTGGTTGGAGTATTTCCCTGCAAATCGAAAAAATCGGGCTTTATTTTTATACTTTTCATATTGAAGGCGTAGGTTTTATTTCTTGCGGGGAGCTGCAAAGAGGAGTAATCGCTTCGCATCCAAACGGATTTATGTTGACCGTTTACGATAAAAAATATACCACGCCCGACTGGTTCAAGGGTGGCGTTATGTATCAAATTTTTCCCGATCGCTTTTGCAAAACGGGAACTATGCCAGACATAAACGGTCGAATTTACCGCGAAGATTGGGGCGGAATGCCTACTTATAAACCCAACGAACATGGAAAAGTGTTAAATAACGACTTTTTCGGCGGAAACTTCAAAGGTATTCAAAGCAAATTACCGTATTTGAAATCGCTGGGCGTGAGCGTCATTTATTTCAATCCGATTTTTGAGGCAGCATCTAATCATCGTTACGATACGGCAAATTACATGAAAATTGACCCGTATTTAGGCGATGAAAACGATTTCAAAGAACTTGTCAAAGCCGCTAAAACAATGGGAATTCGCATTATTTTAGATGGCGTATTTAACCATACGGGCGATGATAGCATATATTTCAATAAATACGGAAAATATGCGTCTTTAGGCGCATATCAATCTAAAAAATCGCCGTATTATCGTTGGTATAATTTCGAGCGTTTTCCTGATAAATATTCGAGTTGGTGGGGAATCGACATATTACCACAAGTCAACGAACGTTCGCGCAAATACCAAAATTTCATATTCGGCGACGACGGCGTCTTGAAAAAATGGTTGAAACTTGGGGTTGCCGGTTATAGACTGGACGTTGCGGACGAATTGCCCGACTTTTTCTTGAAAAAATTACGTAAAAGCGTCAAAGAGTGTGATCCAAACGCATTAATTATCGGCGAAGTTTGGGAAGATGCCGCTTGTAAAATTGCATATTCGGAACGAAGAGCGTACTTGCAAGGCCACGAATTGGATAGCGTAATGAATTACCCATTGAAAGACGCCATTATACGCTATATGCAAACGGGAAGTGCACAAAATTTGCTGCAAACGATTACGATGCTCGTGGACCATTATCCCAAACAGACGTTAGATGCGCTTATGAATATACTTGGAACGCACGATACAGAGCGTATTTTAACTGTTTTAGGCGATAAAAAGTGTTATTCCAAGGATGAAATGGCGACAGAACGGGCACTTTTAAGCAATTCAGAGAAAGAAAGGGCGATCGAAAAGTTAAAGATGGCTTGTATTTTGCAATATACGCTGCCAGGAATTCCTTGTATCTATTATGGCGATGAAAATGCGATGGAAGGTCACGGCGATCCATTTTGTAGAAAATGTTTCGATTGGGACCACTTAAATCAATCGCTTATCGATTTCTATGCGAAATTAGGTAATATTCGGCATCAGTACGAATCTATTTTCAAAAACGGCGTTTTAACGATTTTAGAAGCGCAAAACGAATTGATATATTATAAACGCGTGGGTAGCGATAATCAAGCGGTT
>JAZSMB010000094.1:0-3094 GCA_045535685.1 Candidatus Scatosoma sp. | reverse complement strand
ACGAGTTTTTCGGAAAGCAAGATAGCGTCTTCGTAGTTGTAGCCTTCCCATTCCATATAACCGATGAGAATGTTCTTACCAAGGGCAAGCTCCCCGTTATTGGTGGAAGGACCGTCCGCAATGATTTCGTTTTTGAATACTCTATCCCCCGTCGAAACGATAGGTCTTTGGTTCAAGCACGTACCTGCGTTGGAGCGTTCAAATTTCTTCAAAGGATATTCGCGGATCGTGCCGTCGTCTTCCTTGATCTTGATCATATCGGACGAACAGGAAACGACTACGCCGGGTTCTTTCGCCGTAACGATTACGCCCGAGTATTTCGCGATTTCCCCTTCGATACCCGTCGCAACAATCGCCGATTCCGTCTTAAGAAGAGGAACTGCCTGACGTTGCATGTTCGAGCCCATGAGGGCACGGTTGGTATCGTCGTTTTCAAGGAAAGGAATAAGCGCCGCTGCGACGGAAACGAGCTGCTTGGGCGAAACGTCCATGTAGTCCATTTTTTCGCGAGGCATTTCCGTGATATCGTTTTGATGACGGCAGCCTACGCGTTCGTTGAGGAAGTGTCCTTCTTCATCGAGCGGTTCGTTTGCCTGTGCAACGATATATCTATCTTCTTCGTCAGCCGTAAGATAGTCAACGTGGGTGGTAACGATACCCGTGTCCTTGTCCACTTTTCTATACGGGCTCATGATGAAGCCAAATTCATTCACTTTCGCATACGTCGAAAGAGAGGTGATAAGACCGATGTTTTGACCTTCAGGCGTTTCAATAGGACACATACGGCCATAGTGCGTATGGTGAATGTCACGTACTTCGAAGGTAGCGCGGTCGCGGTTCAAACCGCCAGGGCCGAGCGCGGAGAGCTTACGCTTGTGCGTGAGTTCTGCAATCGGGTTCGTTTGATCCATGAATTGCGAGAGCTGCGAAGAGCCGAAGAATTCGCGGATAACTGCCGATACCGGTCTGATATTGATAAGCGCGGACGGCGTAACTTCCATAGGATCTTGCGTCGCCATTCTTTCTTTGATGAGTCTTTCGAGTCTTGCAATACCGATGCGGAGTTGACCTTGAAGCAATTCCCCTACCGAACGTACACGACGGTTGCCAAGGTGGTCGATATTATCGATCGTGCCGATGCCGTATTTCAAATCCAAGTTCGTGGAAATGGACGCTACGATATCGTCGATGGTCACGTGCTTATGGCAAAGCTTGTCGATA
Organism: Candidatus Scatosoma sp.; assembly: GCA_045535685.1. Lineage (GTDB taxonomy): Bacteria > Bacillota > Clostridia > Christensenellales > Borkfalkiaceae > Scatosoma. The sequence continues at coordinate 1,873 of JAZSMB010000094.1, read as the reverse complement.
AGCGGACGGAGTTCCTTCTTCTGTTCTTTCGTGGGAACGGGGTGTTCGCTGAAAAGAACTTCGTGGAATACCTTACAAGCCGCAACGAATCTACGACGGTTTTCACGGCGTGTTTCTCTGTTCTTCTTTTCTTCGGGCTTTTCGTCGGGTTCTTCCGGCTTATCGTGCGTATAGTAAAGCGCGTCGATTTCGTCGGTGTATTTTTCCGCTACTTCTTCTACCGTCAGCGATTGACATTCTTCCGCGATAAGCTTCGAGAACTTATAGGTGGGATAGAATACCGTGGGAAGAAGACCGAAGTCTTTTGCTCTTGCCGATACGGGAACGTCGGAGACTGCCGAAAAATCTACGGTGTTGTTCGCGATCATCTTATGGCGGATTTCGCCGTCTTCGGGATCGTCTACGAGTACGTAAAGCTCGTTGACGCCGCAGTTTTGGATTTCACGAGCTTTCACTTCGGAAATCTTTTCGCCTGCTTCTGCAATAACTTCGCCCGTTTCAGGGTTGATAACCGCGTCGGCAACTCTTGCGCCTTCCAATCTGTACGCAAGGTTGAGCTTTTTATTGTACTTGTATCTGCCGACCTTTGCAATATCGTAACGACGAGGGTCAAAGAAGGTATTGTAAAGGTGCGCTCTTACGGAGTCTTCCGTAGGCGCTTCACCGGGACGAAGACGTCTGTAAAGTTCGTACAAACCGTCCGATTCACTCTTCGCCGTATCCTTTGCAAGCGTAGCCGCAATGATCTTGTTTTCAGCAAACAAGTCTTCAATCGCGCGGTTCGAGCCAAAGCCCAACGCTCTCAAAAGTACCGTTACAGGCAATTTTTTCTTTCTGTCCACGCGAACGAACAACGCGTCCTGCGCGTCCTGTTCGAGTTCGAGCCATGCGCCGCGGTTGGGCATAACCGTCGTTTCGAACATTTCTTTACCCGTCTTATCCTTGCTCGACTTGTTGTAAACGCCGGGCGAACGAACGAGCTGGGATACGATAACACGTTCCGCACCGTTGATGATGAACGCGCCGTTTTCCGTCATAAGCGGAAGCTCGCCCATGTAAATCTCACGATCAAGAACTTCGTTCTTTACTTTGTTTACCAAACGAGTCTTAACGTAAAGAGGCAAGGAATACGTAGCGTCACGGGTACGGCATTCTTTTTCATCGTACTTGGGCTTGTCACCAAATCTGTGCTCCAAGAAATAGAGCTCGTAGTGATCGGAATAGTCGGTAATCGGAGAGAAATCTTCGAATACTTCGCTAATCCCCTCTTCGATGAAGGTTTGGTAGCTGTCCTTCTGGATTTCAACGAGATCGGGAATATCGATTACTTCGTTGATCTTGCCGAATTTTCTTCTTTCGGTTTTGCCATACTTAGAAATAGGTAAATCCATTCTTTTCAGTTGCTCCTTAAAAGTTTTTTAGGCGATCTACCGAGTATATCTTTTCATCGATAAAAATCGAAATTTTTGTCTTGGTTTGAAACATTTTTATCATTTTGCCTTATTTTTCCCCCATTTGCGCGAGTATATATAATATAGAAAGGAAAAAATCGACGAAAAACGACCGTTCTTTGCTATTTTTGACCGTTTTTTAACCGTTTTTTCACCCAAAAAAACGTCATCGCGCGACATTAGGGCATTATAAAGCATTATAATACATTATCTAATTATATCCCCCCGAAAAAAAGATGTCAAGCATTTTTTGAACTGTTTTTTATAAAAACTTGAAATTTCCGTTTTTTTGTGCTATAATTATCCACAAGAATGAAAAAATCCCCTATTTTTATTAGGAGTAGCTATGCGAATCGATAAATTTTTGAAAGTTTCCCGTATTTTGAAGCGGAGAACGGTCGCGCAAGAGGCTTGTACGGAAG
>JAZSMB010000033.1:0-6780 GCA_045535685.1 Candidatus Scatosoma sp. | reverse complement strand
TAGATAAGACGATGATCCACCTGTACCACCGCTTCTTTTACCGCGTACAAATCGTTAGACGATTGCAACAAATCAAGAATCTGCAACACACCGCCTTGTAAACTGTTTTCTACGGGCACGGCAGCCGCTTCCACTCTACCGCACGCTACCGCGTCCAGCACTTCGGCGAAATTTCTAAAGGGAATACATTCGTCCCAGTCGTTTACCGTTTTCGCGCCTTTCGATTCCGTTTTCAAAAACGAACGCGCTGCCAAATGCGAATAGCTTCCTTCCGGTCCTAAAAATGCAATTTTCATCTTACGTACCCCTTACACCTGTTCTGCTAAATCGAGCAACAACCGCTCGGTATCTTCCCAACCCAAGCAAGGATCGGTGATGGATTTTCCAAACACTTCGTCGTGTTTTTGGTTACCTTCCACCAAGAAACTCTCAATCATAAACCCTTTGACAAACTTCTTAAAATCTTTGTCAAACCGACGGTTTTGCATTACTTCTTCCGCGATACGGATTTGTTGACGGAATTGCTTTGCCGAGTTGGAATGGTTGCAATCGATCACGATCGCAGGGTTTTGCAAATTGCTGCCGTTGTACATCTCGGCAACCTGCATCACCGTTTCATAATGGAAGTTGGGTACGTCCGCGCCCGACCCGTTTACGCCGCCGCGCAAAATCGCGTGGGCGTAAGGATTGCCGTCCGAACTCACTTGATAGTTTCTATATTTAAAAATTTGCGGGCTTTGCGCCGCGTAAATAGAATTCATCAGCGCGGGAATATTACCGCTCATCGGGTTTTTCATACCCACGGGCGCGTCGATACCGCTCGCTACCTGGCGATGGAGTTGATCTTCCACGCTGCGCGCGCCAACCGCGTGGTAAGAAAGCAAATCTTCCACGTACGCCGTATTTTCGGGATACAACATTTCGTCCGCGGAAGTCAAGCCCGATTCGTTCATCGCCGCAAGGTGCAGCGCACGGATGCTACGGATACCGCGCACGATATCCGCCATTCCTTCGGGATCGGGCTGTAAAAACATTCCCTTATATCCCACGCCTTTCGTTCTGGGCTTGTTGGTATAAATTCTGGGTACGATGACCAGCTTTTCCTTTACTTTTTCATTGAGTTTGCCAAGCCGTGAAATATATTCGAGCGTGGGAGCAGGCTCGTGCGCGGAGCAAGGTCCGACCACGATCAGCATTTTTTCGCTTTTCCCGGAAATAACCGCGCGAATTTCTTCGTCGCGCTGCGCTTTCATTTGTTTGAGCTCTTTCGTCATGGGCGACTGAGCGATAAATTCCTCCGGCTCGGGGATAAAATATTGTTTTTCTAACATAGCGAACTCTCCTTTCTCTTTCGTATGTATTTATGCTTTTATCGTTTGTATATACGCTTGTACTTCTTTGGTCACGTACTCGTCAATCGGCGTAGCAAAATGCAAACTTGTGCGTACCATGGACGAGCTGACGTGGAGTAAATTTTGCGGACAAGGCAAATAAAACGCACGCACGTCTTTATTGAGTTTATGCGTCGCGTATAAATTTGCGTTTTCAAAGTCGAAATCGGTTGCGTTTCTCACGCCGCGCACGTAAATATTCGTGTTTTCGCTTTTTAAAAGCTCGGCGATCGTGCCCGTAAACTCGATGATACGCACTCTGTCGCTGTTTACCGTTAAACGCAGCATTTCTTTCTTTTGTTCGAGGGTAAAAAACGGCTGTTTATCGGGATTGACGGCGATCGCCACCACCACCTCGTCAAAAGTTTTTAAACAAGTTTCTATCACGTATTTATGCCCCAAAGTAGGCGGGTCAAACGATCCTGCAAACACGCATTTTCTCTTTTGCTTTTCCATCATTCGCTCCTTTTAAAAAACGTCAAATACGCCTTTCCGTACTTTCTCTCATCTACCTTTTTTAAGCCCGCAATTTCTTCGTTAAACGGCAAATCGCGCTCAAATACCGCCACGCCGTCATCCGTTAATAAGTTGCGCTTTGCAATGAGCTCTAGCGCCGTTTTTCCACACTCTAATTTATACGGCGGATCGAGAAAAATACAATCAAATTGCCCCTCTACCGTTTGTAAAAGAAGTGCAAAATCGCCTTGCCGTACCTTTGCCCTTTCGCCGTTTACGGGAATTTTCAGCGTAGCTAAATTCTTTTTAATAATTGCGATACTATCCTTGGAAATATCGTTAAAAACGGCTTCTTTCGCACCGCGCGATAAACTTTCCAAGCCCAGCGCACCGCTACCTGCAAACACGTCTAACACTCTCGCCCCGCGCACCTTCATCGCCAAAATATTAAACAAAGCTTCCCTTGCGCGGTCGGAAGTAGGCCGTACGTTTTCGCCTGCAAATTCGGATAAAATTCTACTTCTAAATTCTCCGCCGATGATCCGCATACGCGTTTCTCCTTATTTGCGTTTTCTCGGTTTCGTACCGGGCAACGCACCGTAGTTGATTTTCTTTTTCATCTCCGCTTTTTTCGCTTCTTGCGCCGCTCGTTCTTCTTGTTCGCGCAAGCGTTTATTCCTCTTTGCATACGCGCCGACGATGTACATTACGCCCATCACGATAAACGGAACAACCGCAAACAAAGAGCAATAATAATAGCTTACCGCCATACCCGAAGCATTCATATAAAATACGGGAATAATCGACCAACCCGAAGCGATGAACGCTACCAAAATCAATATCGAAAGCCCAGAAAATCCCTTGCCCGCCATCGAGTCGATTTCCGCTTGATGGATACCGAATAATATCCCCGCAACCAACGTCAACGCCACCGAAAAGAGTGCGATTGCAAAACCTTTCCAAGCGCGGTATTCTTTCGCATACTTATGCGCGGAAATCAAATATTCTCCGTTTTCCGACGAGGACATACGCTTCATATTACCCGATACGAGGTGTTCGTATCCTTCGCCGCCTTTCACGTACATAATATACGCGTCGTAAGCGGTGCAAGCGAGTGCTAAAACAATCGTCCAAATGAGTTTGTTATCGTTCCATTTTTGGTCTACGTCGTTGAGTACGACCAGCAAAATAACCGAACTTGCAAAACAATACATCAGCCCCGGCACGATGGAACTTTTGAAAAGCTCCCAAACCTGCCGACCGAACGTTTTCAACGCTTTCGTTATTTTCGTCATATTCTTTCTCCAAAATCTTTTGTTTATTTTTGTATGGTTTGTCCGTTCGTACGTACGTTATCGATTTTATTTTTTGTTATCAACCGTAACGCCATACGTATATACCCTTTCCGCGCGTTTGGTCGCCGCGCACAATACCTCGTAAGCAATCGTTTTACACGCTTTCGCCGTTTGCGCCGCGTCCGACAAAATACACACGCTCGTTCCTTTTTTTCTTCGTCCCAGCCGTAAACACGCGTCCATACACAAACGGTTGATGTGTTTTTCTTCGCCGTTTAAGCCGTTACGTTTTTTTCGTAAAAAACCGTCGGCGTACCCCACGCGCAATACGTGCAACCGTTTCACCGCTTTTCTCGCCGTTTGAAAAAGTGCTTTTCCGTACCCCACGCCGCCGTAAGAATACGTTCTGCTCTCTACCACAATAGCATATACTTTCATCGCTTTTTTTAGCTGCAAAGTATCCGCCACTTTCCGATCGATATCTTTTGCGCCGTCGGGTAAATAACCGTACAAACCTATCCCTACGCGCGTCATGTCAAAGAAAAACTCTTTCCCTAAAAGCGTGCCGTACGTCGCGCTTAAATGACAGGTCACACTCGAAAAATACTTTTGGCACACCGCTTGCATACGCAAAAACCGTTGCCGCTGCGTTTCCGCACTCTTCCTCGTCGTATCGTGTAAGTGCGAATACAGCCCCTCTACTGCTACTTGTGGTTTAGAGTATAAAAACGCGCACGTTTTCCCCAGTTCGCTTAACCCCATTCCATAGCGGTTCATACCCGTATTCACTTTCAAATGCACGCGCGCGGTCTTTTTACAAAGTTTTGCCGCTTGATACGCAAGTTTCGCCTCGGATAGTGATGATACGGTAAAAACAAACGAATTTTCCACCGCGTTTACCGCGTCTTTTAAACCAACGGGCGGGGTTAATATCAAAATATCCGTTCCGCACGCCGCTACCCGCAGGGAAATTGCTTCTTCTATCAATGCCACCGCAAACGTATCGGCAACGCCGTCCAAAGCGTTGACCACTTCTTCCGCGCCGTGACCGTACGCGTCCGCCTTGACCACCGCGCAAAGCTTTTTGCCCGTACGCGCTTTCCACGCCAACGCGTTATCGCGTATATATCCCAAATTGATTTCCGCTATCACTTTCCGCATTCTTTATCGTATGCGAAAACAGCAAAAATCGTGTCAAATTTTTATTCGCTGAAAATAATTCTATGACAATGGTCGCACTCGATCCCCTGCGGAAGTTTGCTCTTTGCCGCAATCGGCGGTTCCATACTACAGAACGGGCATCTGCCTTGGTACAGCGCGCCTACGACGGGGAATAATTTTTCTTTCCGCTTGGTCAAGTACCGCGCCAAAATTGCGCCGTCCGCCGCGTTTACTTGTTCCGCCGCTTTGGCAAGCTCACCTTCGATTTGTTTGCGTTCGTCTTCACGGCTCGCTTTAACCGTCTTATACGCGTTCGCCGCTTCTTCGTATTGTTTTTGCGCGGCTTTTACTTGCTTTTTCAGCTTTTGATATTCCGCGTCCGTTTCTTTAATGGTAGTAGAAAGCGCCGCGATATCCGCTTTGAGTTTTTTCAATTGCTCCACAACCGATTGTGCTTTTTTCTTGTAGAACGCGATATCCGCGCCGCCGCCGATGAGTTCTTCCAAGTTTTCGAAATCGCCCAAAAGCGCTTCTACTTTTTCGTATTTCGCCGCAATCGAATCCACTTCCGCTCTGAGTGCGGTCGCTTTTACGTCGAGCGCGTCCAACTTTTCAGGCGCAACTTTCAAAAACTTTTGCAATTTTACGTATTGCTTTCTTTCTTCGCTTGCAGCCAACTCGCTTTCCAATTTGTAAAGCTTTCTGTCAATTTCTTGATAATGTAAAATAGCTTGTAAATAAGACATATATAACTCCTCCCGTCAAAGCAAAATTTCGTCCGTGTGATATACGCACGGCAGATCAATGCTCGTACGGATTTTTTGATAATATTTTTCAAAACCGTATTGTTCGGACGCGTAATGCGTCAACGTAATAACCGTTAAACCTTTTTCCATCGCAAGCGTCAAAACGTGGTGCTTAAAATCGGACGAAATCAAAACGTCCGCGCCCGTTTCCACAGCAAAGCGCACCGCACTCTCGTCCCCGCCTGCGCCGCAAAAACTTGCCGCTTTTTTAATCGGCTTATCGCCGTTGCCGTACATTTGCACGCGGCTGGTGCAAAGTACCGTTTCCAAACCCTTCGCAAGCGCGGAAAGCGTAGTGTTTTCCACTTCGTACGCCCTTCCGTAGCGACCGTTTTCCACTTCTTGCATATAGGCAACTTCGCCCTTGCTACCGCCGGCAGCCGCGCCTACCGCTTGCATCAAACTCTCGTCCACGCCGCCGCTTACAATATCCAAATTCAAGTGCATGGATACGATGGAAATTCCGCTTTGAATCGCGTCTATCAACTTACCATCCAGCGGTTCGAAATCGTTTACGCGCAAATCGGAAATTTTTCCGTAAATAACGGGGTGGTGCGTAACGATTAAGTTCGCCCCCGCCGCTTTCGCGCGATCGAGTGCCGCTTGCGTGAAATCAAGCGTGAATACAACGCCTTTGATTTCCGCGCCCGTATCCACCAAAATCCCGCTGTTATCGTAATAGCCGTATTTTGCGCACAGCGCGTCGGAAAGCGCTTTGGGCGCAACCGCGTCTAACACTTTGTATACGTCGCAAAGTTTCATACTTTCAACGCTCCTTGTATCTTTTCTTTTCGTGTTTGTAAATCTTTTCTGCTTTCCTCTTGCAAATTAGAAAGGGTAAGCACCTTTTCTATCTCGCCAAGCAGCTTGTTCATTCTGTAGATAAACGCTTGCGGCTTTAACGCCAAGTTTTCTCTGCCAAACTCGTATTCCTGCTCGCTATACGCGCTCGTTGGATGCGTTTCGTCTACTCTTCCGCCCACGATCACGTCGTAAAATTTACCGTCTTGAAAGGTAAAATCGCGTTCGATATACCCGCCGTTTGCGATAATATACCTGCGCAGTTTTTCGCTGTCGTGCATGGGTTGGAATACGAAATATTTGGGCATAAATCCGTGCTTTTTGTCCGACAAAATAGACACGATTTCGCTGCCGCCCATACCCGCGATGAGTACTTGCTCTATCCGAGCAGGCACGCCGAAAAAGCCGTCGCCCAAAACCGCTTTGGCTTTGCCGTTTTTTACGTACGCGCCAAGCAATTTTTGCGCCTTTTGTAAACTCCCCTTACTCACGTCGGAAAAAATAACTTCTTCCGCCAACTTATTTTTCAAAACGTACTCGCTGCAATAGCCGTGGTCGCAACCCACGTCCGCAAACGAGTGCGTTTTTTTAATCAGCGAGCAAAGGGTATCAATGCGTTTCCCGTAGCCCATTATTCGAGAAAATCTTTCAATTTCTTGCTACGCGAAGGGTGGCGGAGTTTTCTAAGCGCCTTTGCCTCGATTTGACGAATACGTTCACGCGTAACGTTGAATTCTCTGCCCACTTCTTCGAGCGTTCTGGGTTTACCGTCGTCGATACCGTAGCGCAAACGAAGCACCTTTTCTTCTCTGGGCGTCAGCGTATCCAGCACGTTCATCAGCTGTTCGCGAAGCAGTGTATATGCAGCAG
>JAZSMB010000152.1:0-4377 GCA_045535685.1 Candidatus Scatosoma sp. | reverse complement strand
AACTCCTTGGCTCACAGAACGACATGGCTACGATCCGACTTTTTTCGATCGGAGGCGAATTATTACCGCTATTTGTTTTTATTGTTTTTAAATAAAAAACCTCGCGTGGGAAAATGTCAATGCTGTGGAGGTTATTTTATTCCGAAAACGAACAGAGAAACTCTATATTGTGATCGTATCATAAGCAATGGTAAAACTTGCAAACAAATAGCTCCAACATTGAAACATAAACTTAATGTTATGAACGATGAAGTTTTAAAGACTTTTGATCGGGTAAAACAGAAGATGTACAAGCGGTATGAACGTGAGAACTTGTCGCTTGAACAATTACCGCATGGTTTGAGTTGGCAAGAATACCAGGCTTGGCACACGAAAGCAACGCAAGCGCGAGATGCTTACGTTGCAGGTAAATTATCCGCCGAAGAAGCGATAAAAATTATTAATGATCTGGAAAACGGCTAATTGAAAAAAGTTCTAAAAAGAATCACAAAAAAAGAAGAATAGCGGCATTTCGCAAACAGATTAATGCGAAAGCCGCTGTTTTTTTGTTCTTTAAGTAGGAGGGTCGATCGGGCAAGGTGTCGTGTTGTACTCGTATAATATAGGTTCTATAATTTTGAAGAGATGTTTAATCGTTTTTATATTTATTATATACTTGATAGAAAAATGACATATTATTAAATCCCACCAAATAAGCAGCTTCGCTAATCGTTGCTTCGCCTGTGTTCAAAAGCGTTTGTACGGCTGAAATACGTATTAAGTTTCGATACGTAATGGGATTGTTTCCGGTATATTCTTTGAAAAGCTTTCTAAAATTGGATTCACTCATAGAACATAATTCGGCATAATAAGAAATTTTTTCGTTCTTAAAATACTGCTGTTTCAATTCCCATAATGCCGGAAGCAGTTTTTGATATTTTTGCGGAATCGTGTTACCCGTTGTTTCCAAATAATGCAACAGCTCGTAAATTTTTGACGATAAAAATAAGGGACTGTGCATATTTTGTTGCGATATAGAAGAAAAAATAAGCGTTAATTCAGGCAGTTTTAAATTGATAGGATTATTAAGATTGCTTAAAAGATTGTTTTTTCTTATGTCAAAAGACAGCATTTTTATTTTGGTGGCTTCTTGCAGGTAAGTGATTTGATAGGGTAAGTTTTTGGGAACAAAAATGCCGGTATCTTGCTCAATATATACGGTTTGCTTCAAACTGTTGAAATAAAATTGCAATGAGCCTTTTTGAACATATATAAAGGAATAAAGCGGCTTGCCCGTTTTATACGTAAACAAGTGGTTTTCCGGGCGTTTTAATTGTATAAAGCCTGGTTTTCTGATTGCAAAGTCTAAATGTCCACTAATTCTAATATCTTCCATACACACCTCAAAATTAAGCGAATACCATACATTTTTGTTGAATCGTCTATTGCGTTTTTCGTGGACTTATTATATAATAAAATCGGTAAGCTGTCAAGTGGAATTTAAAAAAATATGTGGAGTTTTCTTTGTTATGACAGAAGTGGACTTTTTATTAAAAACAAAAACAGGAAAAATTTTGTATCAAATCGTAAAGGATTTACCGATTATTGATTATCATAATCATTTGTCTATGGAAGATATTATTCAGAACAGGCGGTTTTTGGATATTTGCGATTTATGGATAAAGCCCGATCCATATAAGCATCGCGCAATGCGTATGTGTGGTGTTGCCGAAAAGTATATAACGGGCGATGCGACAAACGAAGAAAAGTTTGTAAAATGGTGCGAAACGTTGCCCAAATTGCTGTTAAACCCTTTATCTCATTGGTCGATGATGGAGCTTGAAACGGTGTTTGGAATTACGGACATACCTAACGGTCAAAACGCAAAAAGTATATACGAGTATTGCAACCGATATCTGCAAGAACACAACGTGACGGCGAATGGACTTTTGCGGTTGTTCAACGTGGAATACGCTTGCCCTTGCGCTTCGCTTATAGACGATGTTTCTGTTTTTGAAAAAAACGCTGGGGTTGCGCCTTCCTTACGAGGCGATGATATTGTGCAACCGACGGTGGAGTTTATAAAAAACTTAGAGAAGTACGCCGAAACAAAGATAAGTTCCTTGGCGGATTTTGAGAAAGCAATTGAAAAACGGCTGTTGGATTTTCGGGTGGCGGGCTGTATTTTTTCCGATCACGCCTTGGATGACGGATTTGTTTTTTATCCCGATGATGGAGCAAATGGCGGGCGCTTTTTAGACTTGCTAGACGGCAAATTGACGGCAACCGAAGGGGCGAAATTGTCCTCGTATGTTTTGCTTGCGCTTGGAGAGTTGTATGCAAAGCATGGATTTGTTATGCAGCTACATATCGGTGCGCAGCGTTATACCAGTTCAAGGCTTCGTGAAAAGGTTGGTCCTGCGGGCGGTTTTGCAGGGATAGGCAATAGCGTGGACGCACGTTCGCTTACGAGATTTTTGGATGCGATAGATTGCGGGGAATACGGTTTGCCGAAAACGGTTTTGTTTACGTTGAATCCTGCGGACAATGCGCTCATTTCCGTTTTATCGGGTTCGTATGCGAAAGACGGCGCGGAAGGCTTGATTACGCAAGGGCCTGCTTGGTGGTGGTGCGATCATAAGCTTGGAATTAGCGAGATGCTTGAAAATACGGCGGCGTTTGGCACGCTTTCTAATTTTATCGGTATGACGACGGATTCCAGAAGCTTTTTATCCTTTGTGAGACACGATTATTTTAGAAGAGTTTTGTGCGATTGGCTGGGTGAAAAATGGGAACAAGGCGAGCTGTTGTGCGATATAGACGCATTGAACGAATTGGCGAAGAAGCTTTGTTATGAGAATGCAAAGAAAGCAGTAATGAGATAGGAGTGATTTAATTATGTTTAACGGTAAAGTGGCGGTAGTAACGGGGGCGGGCGGTACGCTTTGCTCGGCGATTGCAATAGAACTTGCTAAGCAAGGCGCAAAGGTAGTTTTGGTTGGCAGAACGAAAGATAAATTGGACGTTGTTGCAGAGAAAATCCAAGCGTTTGGCAGAGAAACTCTCGTGTATTCTTGCGACGTGACAGATGAAACGTCGGTAAAGGCTCTTGCCGAAGAAGTGGAAATACGTTTCGGCGGTTGCGATTATTTAATAAACGGTGCTGGCGGAAATAACCAAAAGGCAATGCCGACGATCACACAATACGACGAGCGCGAGCTTTCGGGCAAGCTTCCCGAAGGGCAAAAGGGCTTGTACGATATCGATATGGACGCGTTTAGAAGTGTGCTCGATATCAACATTATGGGCACGGTTATTCCTACGATGGAGTTTGCAAAGCAAATGGTGAAAAAGGGCGGCGGCAGCGTTATCAACTTTGCCTCTATGAATAGTTATTGCCCGTTGACGAGATGCTTTGCCTACGCAATGAGTAAGGCGGCAATCTCCAACTTAACGCAATCCTTTGCGGCATATTACGCACCTGCGAAAATTCGTATTAACGCGATTGCTCCCGGTTTTATGGTAAACGAAAGAAGTAAAAATTATCTCGGTACGGTAGAGGACGGCTTGACGGCAAGAGGGCAGAGCGTTATTGACCATACCCCTATGGCTAGATTTGGGCAGGCGGACGATCTTCTTGGCTGCGTAAATTGGTTGCTTGGCGAGGGCGCAAACTTTGTAACGGGTATCACTGTACCTGTGGACGGCGGTTTCTTAACGCTTGGGGGCGTGTAATGATTTTAACGGATTATTTTAGAAGTGATTACGACGTAACGTGGGACTACGCAAAACAGAGCGGTGTTTCTCACGGCGTTATTCGGCTTCCTGAAAATAAGGATTTTGATTTGACGGATAAGGCGCATTGGCAAACGGTGTATAAGCGTTTTACCGATTACGGCATTACGCCGCTGATTGTCGAGCCGATGCCCAACGAAGTACACGATCACATCAAAGCAGGGGACCATGTACGAGATGAAAGCATTGAAAAGGTGTTGAAAATGCTTCCGATTATGCGCGATTTGGGTTTCGAGAGCATTTGCTTTAACTGGATGGCGCATATCGGTTGGCTTCGTACCAGAAACGATATCAAGGAGCGTGGCGGCGCGTTGGTAACGGAGTTTAATCCCGACGATTTTCAACCTAAAAAGGGCGTTACCATCACGGAAAAAGAGCTGTGGGATAATTATGAATATTTCTTAAAAGCGGTTATTCCGATCGCGGAAAAATGCGGTATAAAGTTAGCGTTGCATCCCGATGATCCTCCTGTGCCGAAACTTGGGGACGTATCCCGCATTATGGTTTCGGTGGAAAATATCAAAAAGGCGATTTACGATATTTATCCTAGCGAAAAATTGGGGCTTACCATGTGCCAAGCAAACTTTTATATTATGGGCGCGG
>JAZSMB010000185.1:0-5149 GCA_045535685.1 Candidatus Scatosoma sp. | reverse complement strand
ATAATAATGTCCGCGCCGAGATTTTGTTCCACTTGGATTGCCTTTTCGGGCGTAAAGAAATGCTTACTACCGTCAATGTTGGAAGAAAATTCTACCCCTTCGTCGGTAATTTTATTCAATTTTCCAAGCGAAAATACCTGAAAACCGCCGCTATCCGTCAAAATCGGCTTATTCCAGTTCATAAATTTATGCAAACCGCCTGCATTTTTTACAATTTCATCGCCCGGGCGCATATACAAATGATAGGTGTTGGAAAGGATTATTTGCGACCCTGCCTCCTCCAAATCACGGGGAAATACCCCCTTTACCGTCGCCTGCGTACCGACGGGCATATAGACGGGCGTTTCAATATCCCCATGCGGCGTGTGCAAAATCCCTGCGCGCGCCCCCGTTTCTTCGTCCGTCTTAATCACTTCAAAGGAAAAAAACTCGTTGTTCATTTTTTCCTGCTCCTTTTCTACTTTTTGCGCTACTCATTATAGCATAGTTTTCTTAAAAAATCAAGATTTTCCGCGCACTCTTAAAAAGCTTGTTTTCGCGGCGAAAAATACTTTTATGCGTTATATTCATTTCTTTTATACATTTATACATACAAGTGTTAATAAAAAAGTGAAAAAAGTGTTTTTGGGCGTGAAAATCGATTGACTTATTATTAAATAAGGTATAAAATAAGCTTCATAAATAAACTTTGTCACAAAGTAAAAAGGAGAATAAAACTATGAAACTCAAGAAAATTTTGGCAACCGTTATGGCAACGATTGCGGCAGTAGCAACGTTCGGTTTCGCAGGCTGCGGCAAGAAAGACGACGGTAAAACGTTGTACGTTTACACGAACGCTGGCTTTGCGCCCTACGAATACATCAACGAAAGAGGGAAAGTTGTCGGCGTAGATATCGACATTATGAACTACATCGGCGATCAACTCGGCTATGACGTTGTTATCAACGATATCGACTTTAACCAAATTCTTTACGAAGTAAAGAACGATAAAATGGCAGTTGGCGCGGCAGGTATTACGCAAAGAGACGACCGCGATGAAGTCGCGCTCGCTTCTATCAGCTATGCTACCTCCGTTCAATACGTAATCGTTCCTACTGGTTCTTTTGACGCGGAAGATTTGACGGATGGCAAACTTCCTCTTTCTAAACTTAACGAATTGAGCAACAAAACGATTGGCGTTCAACTCGGCACGACGGGCGAATATATGGTTGACGACGCAATCGCAGAGGAAGGCGAACTCTTCGGTGCAAACAAGATCGCTTACAAGAATGCAATCGTTGCAAGCCAAGACATCGGCTCTACGCTTGGCGCGGTTATCATCGATAAGCTTCCTGCACAACAAATTTCCGAAGCAAACAGCAAATTGGAATGCTTTGAATTGGATGCTGAACCTGAATCCTACGTATTGTATTTCAACAAGGAAGCTACCGAACTCGTTGATCAAGTAAACGTAATTCTTGCACAAATGATCGCTGACGGTACGATCGACCAATACACCATTAACCACAGCAGCGGCAACAACTAACTCTCATAATAAGGATTTATAAATGAGTATTGCAAAACAAATGAAATATGTATGGAGCGTGCGTGACTTGTTATACGACGCGTTGGGGATTTCACTCCTCATCGCGTTTGTTGCGTGCGTGATCGGTTTTGTTATCGGCGTGATTCTTGCGATGATCAAGATCGCGCCGAAAAACAATATTGTTATAAAAATCTTGGATAAGTTTGTTGACGTGTACGTTGCAGTTATTCGCGGTACGCCTATGATGGTGCAGCTACTGATTATGTACAGCTTCGTTTTCGTATCCTTCAAACGAGCGGACACAAATCTTATCATCCCTATGGTATCTTTCGGTATCAATTCAGGCGCATACATGACGGAAATCATCCGTAGCGGTATCAACTCGGTAGATAAAGGACAAATGGAAGCTGGTCGCAGCTTAGGTATGAGCTGGGTGCGCACGATGTTTACAATCGTCATTCCCCAAGCGATTAAGGTAGTTGTTCCCACCATTTTCAATGAAATTATCATTTTGATTAAAGAGACCTCTATCATTTCTTGTATCGCGCTCCGCGTCAATAAAGAACAGGTATGGGATTTGCTCGGTCTTGCTGAAAATCTTGGCTTAAATAAAGCTTCCTGCTATATGGCGCTTTTATTCACCGTAGCCATTATCTATTTGGCAATCGTTTTGATTTTGACCTTCATTCAAAAATTCATTGAAAGGAGGATGTCGAAGAATGAGCGCTAACGAAACCACGAATAACGTACTCGTTTCCGTTAAAGATTTGCATAAGTCCTTCAAGGCTTTGAAAGTGCTGCAAGGCGTAACGATCGATATCAACAAGGGGGACGTGGTCGCGATTATCGGGCCTTCGGGGTGCGGTAAGTCCACCTTCCTTCGTTGCTTGAATATGCTCGAAACCCCTACCATCGGTCAAATTATTTTGAACGGCGAATACCTTTATAAAAACGAACGCGTATACTTGAAACGCGAAATGAAAGCCTTGCTCGCCTTGAAAAAACAAAAGCTTTTCGACGAAGAGGCTCAGGCTAAATATAAAGCGGTCGAGGCGGAATATCTCGCCCTTCGTAAAATCGAAAAAGAGATCGAAAAGCAGGCGAATAAAAATATCGATAAGCAACGCCAAAAGATTGGTATGGTGTTCCAACAGTTTAACCTGTTCCCCCACCTCACCGTAATGCAAAATATCACGCTTGCCCCGATGAAGCTTAAAAAGATGCCCAAGGAAGACGCGCAGAAGCTCGCGCTCAACCTTTTGGAAAAAGTCGGGCTTGCGGATAAGGCGGATGCGTATCCTTCCACCCTTTCGGGCGGTCAAAAGCAACGTATCGCGATTGTGCGCGCGCTTGCTATGGAACCCGACGTGCTTCTTTTCGACGAACCCACGTCCGCGCTCGACCCTGAAATGGTCGGCGAAGTACTCGCCGTTATGAGCGAACTTGCAAAGGACGGCATGACCATGGTCGTGGTCACGCACGAAATGGGCTTTGCAAAAGAAGTAGCTAACCGCGTTGTCTTCAGCGACGAAGGGGTTATCAAGGAAGAATGCGCGCCTGCAGAATTTTTTGGCAATCCGAAGAACGAACGTCTTAAAGAATTCTTATCGAAGGTGCTTTAATGCTGTATAATTACCATACGCACACGGCGCGTTGCAATCACGCGTCGCTTGCCCCCGAACGGGAATACGTGGAAAAAGCGATTGAGGCAGGGATGAAAACGTTCGGTTTTTCCGACCATGCCCCCTACCTTTTTCCTGACACCGATTTTCAATCCTGCTTCCGTATGAAACAGGACGAAATCGAATTGTACGCGGACACGGTACGCGCACTTGCCAAAGAATATGAAAAAGATATCCGTATTTTGTGCGGCTTCGAGCTGGAATATTATCCCGATTATCATAAGGAAGAAATGCAATTTTTGCAGTCGGTCAAACCCGACTACTTAATTCTCGGCCAACACTTTCTCGGCAATGAGCTGAACAATCAACCCGTCCACAATCGTTTGAAGACGGACGAAGACTTGTCGGCGTACGTCACGCAGGTACTTGCAGGGCTTGCCACGGGTGATTTCCTCTATCTCGCCCATCCCGATATCGCGGGGGCGCATTATTCCCCCGAGGCGGTAGAACGGGAATACACGCGGCTTTGCGAGGGCGTAAAAAGAATGGGGATTCCCTTGGAAACCAATTTCTTGGGACTTCGGACAAACCGCTGCTATCCCAACGCCGCGCTTTTGAAAATCGCGGCAAAAGTGGGAAATGAAATCGTTTTCGGCTTGGATTCGCACGAACCCGAATCGGTCAACGATCCCGCTACCTTGCAAAAGGCACACTCGCTCGTCGATAAATTCGGCTTAAAACTAATAGAAAAACCCTTTTTCTAAACATAAAAAAGAACGGCTGTTTTGCAGCCGTTCTTTTTTATGCTCTTTTTTTCTTATAATGCCATCGTATCAAGCCTACGATTAAGAATATAAGTCCTAATGCGGCAATCGTTAAAAAGACAATACAATGGATATTCCTTTCAATGAATAACTCCGCATTCCATTTCGAGAAATCCGCTTTATAAAATTTGAAATCTTCAAGGTCCTCTTGCAGATGCACGTTCTTCGTTTGTACGGCGAGGGGTACAATGCAATAAAGTAAATTGATGAGGAAAAGCACCGCGCTCGTTTTCAAGAAACGGTTTATTCTAAGAAAACGCACGCTCAAAAATACGTTCAAGATTGCGTAAACGCTGACGGTGACGGGTAGACCGATTTTCAAATACCAATGTTTCTCTACATACCCGTTTGCCACGCTATAAACATTGCACGTAATCAACAAAATATTCAGCAGGATAAACGCTACGCCAACGGTGATGAAATCGTTGTATTTTCTCACTTTGGCAAAGACTTTATAATGCGCAATATACGTAGGCGTGAAAATAATCGCAAAACCAAGCAAAATGGATAACACCGCAACCCAAAACCAATCCCCTTTGCTATAAATTGCGCAAACGGCAAGCAAAAGATACAATGCGGCAAGCATAGAAAGCGGAACCCATAATAAGCGATTTTTTCTAATCAATTTCGGCAAGTTCGTAAACGTAAAAGCGAGCAACAACGCAGCTACCACAATCCAAAACCACGAAAGCGTTTTATCTATCGCCAAATTGCAAATAAAACAAGGTATTAACGCAAGCGCATAGGCAATATAAAAGAACAAACTCCAAGAAAAGGAAACCACTCGCCATTTTCTCGCCTGCGTTTTTTCCAATCGCGCTTGTTTATCCACACTTGCCGTAATAAGCTCGTGTTCCGTCACCCCCAAAATTTCCGAAAGCTTGGGCAAAAGGGTAATATCGGGATGCGCAACGTCCTTTTCCCACTTACTCACCGCCGACGCCGACACGAATAATCGCTCTGCCAAATCCTTTTGCGTTAGATTTTTTTCTAACCGTTTTTCTTTCAAAAATTCGCCAAACGTATTTTTCATAGTTTGCTCCCTTCGATTTCTTTACACTTATTATAACACGCCCATAAAAAAATAGGAATACTTTTTCGTAAAAATCCCACTTGAATATTTTTCAAGTGGGGATAAAAGCAACAAGGGAGCAAGACGCAAGCAAGACGAGGCGCGC
>JAZSMB010000145.1:0-3984 GCA_045535685.1 Candidatus Scatosoma sp. | reverse complement strand
GGTCCAGCCGTCAGCAAGGCAGGTAATGAAACGTCTGCCTGCCGTCAGCATGGGCTCGATGCAGATAGTCATGCCTGCTTTTAGCACGGGGCCTGTTCCCGCAACTCCGTAGTTTGGCACGTTGGGGTCCTCGTGCATTTCCGCGCCGTTGCCGTGACCGGTATACGAACGAATAACGCCGTAGCCGTGCGCTTCCGCGTGCTTTTGCACACGATAACCGATATCAAATACAGGCGTGCCTGCGCGCAAGTTTTCGATGCCTTTGAAGAAACATTCTTCCGTCACCTTTACGAGTTTTTCCACTTCCGCGCTCACTTTGCCGATTTTGAACGTGCGGCAAGCATCGCCGTGGAATCCGTTTTTGTACGCGCATAAATCTACGCTGACGATATCGCCGTCTTTTAAGATTTCGTCGTGAGTGGGAATACCGTGCACGACCATATCGTTGACGGAAACGCAAGCGGAGGCAGGAAAGCCGCCGTATCCTAAACAGGAGGGATACGCACCCGACGCTCGAATGTATTTTTCAACCAGTTCGTCTACTTCTTTCGTACTCATACCAGCCGAAATCTTTGAACCGACGTATTCGAGTGTTTCCTTTACGATTTTGCACGGTTCGCGCATCAAGTCGATTTCTTTTTCGCTTTTTACGTGAATCATAATTGTCTTTTAACGTACGCCCAGAAGTTCGTCCAGCTTCTTAGATACTTTTTGGAAAGTATCTTCCGCCGTCGTCTTGCTCACTACCGTAAACAGAACTCCTTTTTTTGCATAGTAATCGATGAGCGGTGCCGTTTGCGCGCTATATACTTCTAAACGGCTTTGTACCGTTTCGGGATTGTCGTCCTTTCTTTGATACAATTCGCCGCCGCAACGCGAACAAGTAATCGCACCGTTCAACGTGGAAACGTGATAACTTTCCCCGCAGTCTTTGCATACGCGCCGACCGCATAAACGCTCCATAACTTCGTCAAACGCTACGTCGATATTGATAACCAAATCGATATGCGTGATTTTGTCCAGCGCTTCTGCTTGGGGAATCGTCCGCGGAAATCCGTCCAACATAAACCCTTTTTCGCAATCGGGACGTTGAATGCGTTCTTCCACGATTTTGCACGTCACTTCGTCGGGTACAAGCTGACCTTTGTCGATAAACGATTTGGCAAGCAACCCGATTTCCGTTTCGTTTTTCATGTTTTCTCTGAAAATATCGCCCGTAGAAATATGCGGCAATGCATAGCGATCGGAAATCTTCGTCGCTTGCGTGCCTTTCCCTGCACCGGGCGCACCGAGTAAAATAATATGCATACCGTCGAACTCCTATAAAAATTACTCGCTTGCGTGTTTCAAAGCCGTTTCGCCGCCTGCCAACGCCTTACGGCGTGGCAGAGTAGTGGGGTAATTCTTATTTCAAGAATCCTTTATAGTTTTTCATCATCATTTGCGCTTGGAGTTGTTTTTCAAATTCCATTGCACAGGATACGACGATGAGGATACCTGTCGTCGAGAATACGTTTACCAAATCGAGCGACGCCCATGCGAACGCGATCGAAGGAATAAACGCTACGAGCGAGAGATAAATTGCACCGAACAACGTGATACGGTTGGAAATCTTTTTCAAGTAGCTTTCCGTTGCTTTACCAGGACGAATACCTTGGATAAACCCGCCGTTTTGTTGAATGTTCTTGGATACGTCTTCCGGATTGAATTGCATTTGCGCATAGAAGAAGGAGAACGCGAAGATGAGTATACACAAAACGAGCGTATACACTACCGCACCCCAACCTTGAGCAGATGCCGACATCCAGTTGCTCCACCATCTGTTGAATCCGTTGTCGCCGCCGTTGATCAAGCTTGCGATCATTTGAGGGAAGCTCAAAATCGAGAAGGAGAAGATGAGTGGCATAACGCCGCCGCCCGCAATTCTGATGGGAATAGCAGACGATTGACCGCCGTACATTTTTCTACCTTTGATTTGTTTTGCGTATTGAACGGGAACTTTTCTTTCGGAAAGGTCAACGTAAACGATCGCAAAGAAAATAACGGTACTTACGAGCGCAAATGCGATGATTTCCCAAAGCGCATTGATTTGACCGTTGAACAACGTGTCGAACTTGCCAACAATCAGGTTGCCTGCCGTTGCCAAAATACCCGTGAAAATGATCATCGATTGACCGTTGCCTACGCCGTAGTCGGTAATTCTTTCACCGATCCACATAACAACGAGCGCGCCAGCCGTATATACGATCGCCATAAACGTGCCTGCAAGCCACATTTGACCGCCGAAAAGCGACGTTTGTACTGCACCTTCCGAGCCGCCGAACCCAACGATGATACCAATCGATTGAATAACAGCAAGAATGATTGCAACGTAGCGCGTATATTGCGCAATCTTTTTGCGACCTTCTTCCCCTTGCTTAGACAATCTTTCAAGTGCGGGAATACCTACGCTTAAAAGTTGCATGATAATCGACGCGTTGATGTACGGACCGATACCAAGCGCAAACAGCGTACCTTGCGACAACGCACCACCCGTGATGCTGCTCATCAGCGTCAAGAAGTCGTTGCCGGACACCGCGCTTGAGAAGGTATCTCTGATCAAACCCGGAACGGGAATGAAACAGCCGATACGGAATACCAGAAGCAAAAGGAGCATCATAAACACCTTGCGACGGATATCCTTTACCTTAAAAGCATTGATAAGTGTTTGTAACATTTTGTTTCTCCGTTGATAAATTTGCGATTGCGTCTAAAAACGCAATCCATACGCTTTCGCGTAAGGGGAGAAATAACGCGAACTACGGAAAACCGACGTAAAGGCAGTTTTCCGTGTTACGAGTTCATCAATTAAAGGGTCTCCGCCGTGCCCTTAGCCGCCTCAATGGCTTCTTTTGCGGATGCGGAGAATTTCGCCGCTTTCACGGTGAGCGCTACTTTGAGTTCGCCCTTGCCGAGAACTTTGAGTCCGCAGTTGTTTTTAACGGCTTTTGCAAGACCGTTTTCCATCACGAAACCGTAGTCTACAACCGTGTTTGCAGGAAGATCTGCAAGATCTTCTACGTTCACGATAACGTAAACTTTCTTACCGACGTGATTAAAGCCTCTTTTAGGCACGCGACGAGCGATAGGCATTTGGCCGCCTTCGAAACCGGGACGTACGCCGCCGCCGGAACGAGCCCATTGACCTTTGTGGCCCTTACCGGAGGTTTTACCCGTACCCGAACCGATACCACGACCAAGTCTTTTCGTCGCTTTGGTTGCTCCCTCTGCGGGAGAAAGAGTATCTATTCTCATAATAACTCTCCTTAAACGTTTTCTACTTTGATAAGATGCTTCACTTTCGCAACCATACCTTGGATTGCAGGAGTATCTTCGAGTTCTTTGGAAGAACGGATCTTTTTCAAACCGAGTGCAGCAACCGTTGCTTTCACCGATTCCACTTGACCGATCGTGCTCTTAACGAGCGTAACTTTGATTTTTGCCATGTTTCCTTCCTCCGTTCCTTAGCTGAGAATGTCCTCTACGGATTTGCCGCGAAGCGCCGCAACTTGTTCAACCGATTTGAGTTCTTTCAAACCTTCGATTGCTGCTTTTACGCAGTTGCCGGAGTTTTGGCTACCGTGAGATTTCGTTCTGATGTTCTTTACGCCTACAGCTTCCATTACCGCACGAACAGGACCGCCTGCGATAACACCGGTACCTTCTGCAGCGGGCATCATGAGCACTTTACCGCGCCCGAACACGCCTACTACTTGGTGAGGAATGGTGCCATTTACGATGGAAACGGAAACCATGTTTTTCTTTGCTCTCAAAGTTGCTTTTTCGATTGCTTCGGGAACTTCTTTTGCTTTACCCGTAGCTACACCGATCTTGCCGTTGCCGTCGCCTACGATAACGAGTGCGGCGAAGCGCATATTTTTACCACCTTTAACAACTTTCGTTACGCGGTTTACTTCAATGAGCTTTTTAACAAGACCGTCGTCT
>JAZSMB010000107.1:0-9879 GCA_045535685.1 Candidatus Scatosoma sp. | reverse complement strand
TCTGTTTCCGAGGGCGAATGTACGGTAGTTACCGACAAGACCGTATTTTACGGCGAGGGCTTGCGGTCGGGTTTATCGGCGGCGTGTTGGGGCTTTCCAAACTCTTAACGCAAATTTTTGCAAAGGCGCGCCACACGGCATATTGCATGATCGTGGGCTTGTCGCTCGGCTCGATTTTGGCGATGTTCTGCAACGGCGACATGATAGCGGTGTATCTTTCTTGGGCGCAGGGCGGCGTGCAAATTTTGGATATTTTGCTCGGTGTGGCGTTATTTATTTTAGGCGTAGTGGGCGCGTGGTTGCTTGTGAAATACGAACGCAAAAAGAATGCGCAAACGATCGAAGCGGACAAGCGTACGCAAGCGGAATAAAATGAAAAACTTTTTTATGCGTTGGATGGAAAAACTGCGCGAACGATCAGCCTCGCGCGGATATACTTGCGACGCTTGCGGAGGGGAATTATTCGATTACCCAACTCATCGGCTTTGCGATACGTGTCACTCGTTGAATATAAATAATACAAACAATACCTGTCCAAAGTGCGGAAGAAAACTGATCTCAAACGGCGTTTGTTTGACCTGTAAAAGCGGACCGCCTGCGTTTACGCAAGCGGTTTCGTCTTTTGTGTACGAGGGCGCGATTGCAGGGCTAATCAACCGCTTAAAAAGCGGTAACCGTCGCTTGGCGTATTATTTTGCCGAGCAAATGACGGCGTATTTTCTTTCCATGCCCATAGCGCAACGATTGCGTGATACGCCCTTGCTCGTTTTGCCTATTCCGTTGACGGAAGAACGGCAAAATACGCGCGGGTATAACCAAGCGCAAGAACTTGCCTATATCGTGACGAAAAAGTTAAACGAGGCGGGCATGTACGCAACGAACGATAAAGAGGTACTTATAAAAACGCGTGAAACGGGTATGCAAAAAGACCTTTCCGGTAAACAACGCATAGAAAACACGACGGGTGCGTACCGCGTGCGTAAACGCAAAGCGTGTCAAGGTCAAACGGTACTGCTTATCGACGATATTTTAACCACGGGTGCAACCGGCGGCGAGTGCGCGCGCATCTTACGAAAAGCAGGCGCAAAAGCCGTATACGTTTTGACGATTGCCAGCGCACCCGAACAAAAGTAAAAGAATATATCAACGGTTAAAGAAACCGCCGCGCTTCCAGGTAAAATTTCCACCGCGCGGCGGAAATTTTTTCTATCCGTGCATAGTCGGACGCGGTGTGCAGGATATAATTAT
Source organism: Candidatus Scatosoma sp. (assembly GCA_045535685.1). GTDB lineage: Bacteria > Bacillota > Clostridia > Christensenellales > Borkfalkiaceae > Scatosoma. Next base: position 8,631 of record JAZSMB010000107.1, on the reverse strand, counting down.
CCCCCAAATACACGGCAACGTGCCCAACCCGTTCAACGCCCGATAAATGCTTTCTGCTCTCGTTGGTAAAAAACAGACAATCTCCGCGCTGAATATCTTCTTTGGCGACGAACTTGCCTTGTTTCACTTGCGTGCGCGTCGTCACTTGCAAAATTTTACCCGCACCTTGATAGAACATATATTGCACGAGCGACGAACAGTCGAATTTTTGCGCGGTAAACCCGCTTAAAAAATTGCCTTTGCCGTCGTGCAACCGTACCGCTCCATATACGTACGGCACACCGATGTTTTTATAGCCCTCCGTTAAAACCGTTTCCACGCGCGAATCGTCGCTTTGTTCCATGGAAATAACGGCTGCGTACGACGCGTGTATATACGCCGTTTTCCCGCGATAATACGTTTTGTACCAGTTCCCCGTTTGCCCGATTACGGCGTAGGTCGTATTCTTTTCTGCGTACCCAAGCACCGCGTATTGCGTACTCGCACCCGAACGAATATTCACGCCTTCGCCCGTGCAGCGTATGTACTTTGCATACGTGGGCTGGGGCGTGGGCTCAGGGGTTGGAACGGGCGCGTCGGTGGGCGTATCGCTCGGCTCGCTTGTATCGGGCGGAGTACTTTCTTCGCTCGTCGGGGGCAAAGCCGCCTGCGGTTCGTCCGTTTTACAAGCGGCGAAACTCATTGCGCCGATGCAAAAGGTAAGGGAAAGTAATAAACACAAAAATTTCTTCGTTGCTTTCATAATAATCTCCTTTTGTGGTGTGAATTTTACCGTTAGAACGGTTAAACGCCATTATAAGGGAAAAATAGACGCAAGGCAATAGGGAGAAAAATGACAAAAACGCCAAGCGTTGGCAAAAAAGGCGTATCGCCCCAAAAAACGAGTAAAAATCGCCTAAACGCAACCAAAAAAGGGAAATTTTATATTGCGTTAGGACGCATAAGTTGCAAAACGGTAGAAATTGTGCTATAATATAGACAAGAGAACGTATAAGCGGAGTAAAACGATGTCGCAATTAGATTTATTAAAATTATTACAAACGCTGGGCGAAGAAGTGGATATAGCCGATTTTTCTCCCGACGAGTTACAAGAAATGCTCGATCGTATGCAAAACGACGGCGATTTACCCCTGTCCAAAGAAGCGTTTAAGGAAAAATATTTCGCCTTTTACGACGACGTGAAAGATAAATCTCTGAAAAAACAAGACTGGTAATTCGAACAATAAAATATATAAAAAACGCAGACGAAAATCTGCGTTTTTTTACATTACGCGCACGCGTATGCAAGCAATACAATAAATAGATATCGAAAAAACACGCAAAACCTATCGAAAACTTGCATAGTGAAAATATTAAAAAATTACACAAAACCACTTGACAGGAGTGGGGAATGATGGTATATTGTGAGTAAGTTATCATCGGGGATAGCGGTTTATGTGTGCTCTAAAAGAGTGTGGCATAAAGCGCGCAACCCTGACGGTAGCGTTTTTTTATGCCAAAAAACAAACAATCGCAATATAACGCAAGTCAAAAAAATTTTTTTCAAAAAGGAGAAAGAGAATGAAAAAAAAGACATCTGCGATTATTGCATCTTTGGCGACGATCGCCATGTGCACGAATTTGGTTGTCGGCGCGACGTACGCGTTATTTACCAGCGAAAGCGAAGTAAATATCGCCGTTTCGTCGGGTAAAGTGGACGTAAAGGCAAGCCTTGCCAACTTGCAATATCAAACGCTGAACGTTACCCAATGGACGGCGGCAACGGACAACAAGACGACGTTTGACGGTATTGGTGGCAGCGCGGAAATCAACGGCGCTACGCTTACGCTTGACAAAATCGTACCCGGTGACGCGGTGAAATTCGACGTGAATATCACCAACGAAAGTACGGTAAATGTGAAATATCGCGTACTCGTTAACAACGACGAGGAAAAGGATCTCGGCTTGTTCGACGGTTTGGACGTAAAAGTGAATGAAGTACCGTTTGAAGGCGAAGTGATCGGTCAATGGACGGAGCTTGCGCCTACCGTAGTGGACGTAGAAACGGTGGAAGTGGAAATTGCTTTGCCGAACACGGGCGATCCTGCAATCGATAATCAATACAACGGACAAAACAACTCCTGCGAAATCGTAGTGACGGTAGAAGCGGTACAAGGCAACGCGGACGTAAAAAACCCTGCGGACGAATGGGACGGCACGGCGGATACCAGCTGGTATAACGAAAACGAAACTGAATTTGCACTCACGAGTGCGGAACAGCTTGCAGGTTTTGCGGAACTTGTAGACGCAGGCAACACGTTTGCAGGGAAAACTGTTAAGTTGGATGGCAATTTGGATCTTTACAAACTTGGCGAAAACGGCGAACCCGTAAGCTTTGACCCGATTGGCTACGGTTATAACGTTCCGTTTAAAGGAACGTTTGATGGGCAAGGGCATACCATTTCTAACCTGTATCAAAACGGTTGGGCTTTAGGGTTGGATTATAGCACGGAAGGCGGCGGTTTGTTTGCTTCCGTTGTTGATGCAACGTTTAAAGATTTGACGATTGAAAATGCAGAAATCGTGATGGAATGTATCGATATGGGCACATTGGTAGGATACTCGTATGGTAATACTACTTATGAGAATATCACCATTTCTAATTCTACGATTGCGAACTATAACCGTTATACGGGCGGGTTAGTCGGTGAAGTAAACGGCACGCAAACGTTCAAAAATATTACGATTGACAAAGATACCGTTGTTTCCGCATTGTGGGGTACTTATGATGCTGGTGTCGGCGGTATTGTAGGCGGTAAATGGGGCGATGCGCAATTGACGTTTGAAGATTGCGTGGTAGAATGTCAACTCGACGTATTCAACGACGTATGCGCAAACTATCAATACTATCTGTATCGTTTGAGCGGTATGCTTATCGGTATGTCCGAAGAAGTGACGGACGGCGTTGCAACGGCTTCGTATTTGAAAGCAACTAATTGTAAAGTAATTTATGGCGACTGGATCAATTATACCTATTGCGAATTTGAAAGCAACGGTGTTCCTTCGTATGCGGATCCTGGTGAGTGGAAGTTCAGCCGCGTGCAAGAAGGTTATGCAACGGGCGGTGTAGATCCTAACCATACGCATGATACGGACGAAGACCACGATGTATTGATTGTCTTCGATCAATTATTCGGTGGCGATAAAGGCGTGAGAGGCGGCAGAACGCATGAGGGTGTAGAAGTTGTATATCCCGCAAGCTACATTCCCGAAGCATAACCCCTTTACTTAAATCAAAACAAAAAAAGGACGGACTTAAAACAAGTTCGTCTTTTTTTATAAAAAAAGATTAAAAATCTTAAAAAAAGGTGCAATATACGTGCAAAATAGCTTGCCAACGGTTGTCCTTTATGGTAAAATAGTATAGCTAAAAATTCACACTCGCTCATTGTGCGCAATCCGTGTTCGTAAAATCTTTCAATGCGAACGTCGTTGCGGGCCAACGCAAGGCGAGGAGGTAAAACGGAGGTTTGAATTATGGCAGTTATCAGCATGAAACAGCTCTTAGAAGCAGGGGTACACTTCGGTCATCAAACGAGAAAGTGGAATCCCAAAATGAAGAAGTACATCTTCGCGGCAAGAAACGACATTCACATCATCGACTTGCAAGTAACGGCGAACTTGATCGAAGAAGCGTACGCATTCGTATGCGAATCGGTTAAAGCGGGTAAATCGGTATTGTTCGTTGGTACGAAGAAACAAGCACAAGACGCAATCAAAGAAGAAGCGGAAAGATGCGGTCAATATTACGTAAATTCCCGTTGGCTCGGCGGTTGCTTGACCAACTTCAAAACCATGCGCAGCCGCGTGGAAAGATTGGAAAAGCTCGAAGCAATGGAAGCAAACGGCGATTTCGATTTGTTGCCTAAAAAAGAAGTTATGCTTTTGAAGAAAGAAATGGGCAAATTGCAAGCGAACCTTGGCGGTATCAAAGCAATGAAATCCGTTCCCGGCGTTATGTTCGTGGTTGACCCCCACAACGAAGACATCGCTATCGCAGAAGCAAAGAAACTCGGTATCAAAATCGTTGCGATCACCGATACCAACTGCGATCCCGACCAAATCGACTACGTAATCCCCGGCAACGACGACGCAATCCGCGCAATCAAGCTTATCTCGTCGGTTATCGCTAACGCAGTTATCGAAGCAAACCAAGGCGAAGAAGCTGTCGTTGAACAAGTAGCAGAAGTTGCTCCCACGTCCATCGAAGAAGTGGTTGCTGCTGAAGAAAACGCGTAAGTTTATCTTTAATTTAGTAAAATATCGACTTTTTATATATAAGGAGAAAGAAAAATGGCATTTACCGGTAAAGACGTAATGGCGCTCCGCGAAAGAACGGGCGCAGGTATTATGGATTGCAAAAAAGCTTTGACGGACGCTGACGGCGACATGAGCAAAGCAGCGGACTTACTCCGCGAAAGAGGTATCGCAAAAGCAGAAAAGAAAGCTTCCCGTATCGCTGCGGAAGGTATCGTTGCTTGCTATATTCAAGGCAAAGTGGGCGTTATGGTAGAACTTAACTGCGAAACCGACTTCGTTGCAAAGAACCCTCAATTTGTAGAAACGGCAAACGAAGTTGCGAAAGTTATCGCAAATCAAAACCCCGCAAACGTAGAAGCACTCTTGGCTTGCAACTGCGGCGAAGGTACGGTTGAAGAACTCTTAAAGAGCAAAATCGCGGTTATCGGCGAAAAAATCGCGGTTAGAAGATTCGAACGTATGGAAACGGAAGGTTTCTTAAAGAGCTATATCCACCTTGGCGGCAAACTCGGCGTTATCCTTGACGTATGCGGCGACGAAGCTGCGGCTGCAGAAGTTGCGCACGATTTGACTCTTCAAATCGCATTCACGAAACCCGCATACCTTTGCAAAGACCAAGTTCCCGCAAGCGTTGTGGAAAAAGAAAAAGAAGTGCTTATCGCGCAAATCAAAAACGACGAAAAACTTGCAAACAAACCCGAACAAGTTATCGCGAAGATGGTGGAAGGCAGAATTAAGAAATTCTACGATGAAAACTGCTTGATGGAACAAGCGTTCATCAAAGACGACTCGAAGAAAGTTTCCGATTTGTTGAAATCGGCTAACGCTTCCGTTAACAAGTTCGCGTTCTACGTTATGGGCGAAGGGCTTGAAAAGAAGAGCGAAGATTTGAGCGAAGAAGTAGCAAAACAAGTTGCTGCTATGCAAAAATAATCGCTAAAAAGCGTTATAAACACATCGCCGCGCGTTTTTCAACGCACGGCGATTTATTTCGATTGCAATCATCGGCAATTTTATTGATTTTTTACTGAAAATTTGATATACTGATTATCAATAAGGTAGGGCAAAATTATGGCAACGGGTGAATTTACCGATAAAGTGAAAATATTAATCAAAGCAGGCGACGGCGGGGACGGCATGAACTCGTTTAAGGCGTTCAAAGGCAAACCTGCGTGCGGCCCCGACGGTGGCGACGGCGGTAAGGGTGGCGACGTGTATTTCGTGGGCGATGAGGACATGAACGACTTGTTTCCCTTCCGTTTTACTTCGCGCTTTTTAGCGGAAAACGGCGAAGTGGGCGGCACCAACCGTTGTTTTGGCAAGAGCGGGAAAAACACGTATATCAAAGTGCCTTTGGGTACGCTCGTGCGCGACGAAGAAACGGGCAAGCTGATTTGCGACGTGTTCGAAGACGGGCAAGAAGTGCTCGTGGCGCGCGGCGGCAACGGCGGTAAAGGCAACGTGCGCTTTACGACGGCGCGTCGGCACGCACCCAACTTTGCGCAAAAGGGCGAAAAGGTAAAATCGCACTACGTCATTTTGGAGATGAAAGTGATCGCAGACGTCGGGTTCGTCGGTTTCCCCAACGTGGGCAAGAGTACGCTGCTCTCCAAAATTTCCGCGGCAAGACCGAAAATTGCAAATTATCACTTCACCACGCTTTCTCCCAACCTTGGGGTAGTGCGCTACTACGAAAAATCGTTCGTGGCGGCGGATATCCCCGGTCTTATCGAGGGCGCGGCGCAAGGCGCGGGCTTAGGGCACGACTTTTTACGCCATATCGAGCGTACGCGTATGCTCTGCCACGTAATCGATATTTCCGGTTGCGAAGGGCGCGATCCTATCGAGGATTTCAAAAAAATCAACGATGAACTCAAAGAATACAGCGAAGTTTTGGCAAGCCGTCCGCAAATTGTCGTTTGCAACAAGCGCGACGTTTACGGTGCGGAAGACAACTTAAAAGCGTTTAAGAAAAAATACGGCAGAAAATATAAAATTTTCCCCATTACCGCAATCACGGGCGAGGGCACGAAAGAACTCATCGAAGGAATTTTCGAAGTGTTGGCAACCTTGCCGCCCGTTGAGCCTACGCCTATCGAAGAAGAATTCGAGTATAAGGCAAACGACGATTTGAGCTTTGAAATTTTCCGTGACGAAGACGGCGTGTACGTAGTTGTGGGCGGTTTGATTGATATGCTTTGCAGAAACGTCGTGCTCAACAACCCCGATTCGATGCAATACTTCCAAAAAGTATTGCGCTTGCGCGGCGTTATCAAAGCGCTTGCAAAAATGGGCTGTCAAGAAGGGGATACGGTATCCATCGGCGACGTAGAATTCGATTTCGTGCCGTAAAAAGCAAAAATGGGCTACCCATGTATGCGATGAAATAAAAAAGGATAGAAATTATGAACATTATCACGAGTGAAAATATAACCAGCAAGCAAAGAGCAAAATTAAAATCGCTCGCATCCACGATGTCGCCGATTGCGCAAATCGGCAAGGGCGGTATCACGGAAAACGTAATTAAAACGCTTTCCGACGCACTTGACGCGCGCGAGCTGATCAAGGTCAACATTTTGGAAACGGCGGACGACGATTATAAAAACTTAGCGGAAAACGTTGCCGAACTTTTAGACGCGGTTTGCGTTGCGGTCATCGGAAGAAAAGCGATTTTCTATCGCTATTCAAACAGGGATAAATTTGCGCATTTGGAAATTTAAGATAAAAATTCCGTTTAGAATACAAAAATTTGTCGTATAAATATATAGCGACAAAAAAGGACGATATAAAATGGAAAATGAAGAATTGAACGTAAATACCCAAGCGGTGAACGAAGAAAAAGCGCCCAAGAAAAAGAGCGCAAATAAAAAATTAAACGAAGAGTTAGAGCTTGCCAAAGCAGACGCAGAAGAAAGCAAGCGCAAATGGTACGCGGTAACGGCGGAATATGAAAATTATCGCAGAAGAACGGCGAACCAGTCGGCGCAACGCTATCAAGAGGGCAGAAACGACGTAATGTCGTCGCTGTTTCCCATCGGTGATAACTTAGAACGTGCGCTCAGCGTTTGCACGGACGAAAATACCAAGCAGGGCTTGGATATGGTACTCAAAACGTTTAAAAAAGTACTTTTGGACGAAGGGATCGAAGAAATCGATCCGATGGGGCAACCGTTTGACGCAACGTACGCCGAAGCGATTATGGCAATGCCTTGCCAAGAGGGCGAAGAAAGCGGCATAGTCAAGCAAGTATACGTAAAAGGCTACAAAAAAGGCGATAAAGTGTTGCGTTATGCGCAAGTCATCGTCACGCAATAATAGATAAGACGTTCTCTTATCCAGGCAAATAACAAACTATAAACCCCCGTTTGCGAAACTTCGCAAACGGGGATTATTTTTATCAAACGGTAGGGGCAGGTATGCGATGAAATATTAAATTTCGAAGTTATAAACTTCAATGATTAAATGCACACCCGATTTAAAACCGCGTGTGTACGCCTTATCTACTTCATCGCACCATAATCCGTCGTCCACCCAACGCCAAGCCTCAAACAGCTCTTTTTGTTTGTCGCTCATCGTTTCCATAAGTAGGTTTATTTTTTCTTCCGCTTCTGCTAATTTTTTATCTCGTTCATCATTCATTTTCGAAAATAAGTTTTCGCTTTCCGAAATATTTCCATTGAATAATTTATCAATTACTTTTATCATAACCAACTCCTTTTAATGATATTATATCACACATAAAAGTGTAAGCCAACACTTTTAACACAAAAAAGTGTAAAATAATTGCAAAGGAGAAAAGTACATGAAAGATTATGGAAAGGAATTAAAATATCAACGAGAAAGCAATAACTATTCGCAAAGCGAAGTGGCAAAATTGACGGGTATTAAGCAACAAAATATAAGCAGATGGGAAAACAATCAAGCAATGCCAAGTATTGAGCATTGTGAAATGCTTGCCGATTTTTACGGAATATCGTTGGACGAACTGATCGGTAGAGATTATAAAGGAAAAAACTTATAAAAAAACGCTCTCGGTATGAGAGCGTTTTTCGTTATTTTCGCACTTGCTTACGGTCTTAAACCGCTGCCGCCTTGGAGGGTAATCGTTTCGCCCGTGATATACGCCGCTTCGTCCGAGCAAAGGAATACGCAAAGTCCGCCAACGTCCTTTTCAGGATCGGCAAACCTGCCCATAGGCACGCCTTTGATGGTTTGTTCGTATCTTTCGGGATATTCTTCTTTAAACTTTTGCAAACCTTCCGTCATAGCAAGGGGGCAAATCACGTTGACGCGCACGCCGTCGGGAGCCCACTCGGTTGCAGCAACGCGCGA
>JAZSMB010000119.1:0-4927 GCA_045535685.1 Candidatus Scatosoma sp. | reverse complement strand
CGCGGATTGCGTAAGGGAATTCGCTTTCAGCAGGGATAACGGGTACGAGTGCGCGTTCTGCAAGTGCGCCGTGACCGATTTCGCGACGGCCGGGCGAACGGAGTGCTTTTGCTTCGCCCGTCGAATAGCCGGGGAAGTTATATTGATGCATATATCTCTTTTCTTCTTCTTCGTCAAGACCTTCCATGCGTTGCGCTTCGCCGAGCATACCGAGCGTACAGGTGGTAAGCGCTTGCGTTTGACCGCGCGTGAATACCGCCGAGCCGTGTACTCTGGGCAAAATGCCGTGTTCGCACCAGATAGGACGAACTTCGGTCAATTTTCTGCCGTCGGGACGGATACCCGAGTTGAAAATTTTGCTGCGAACGATATTTTTTACGATATAGTAGATCGAATCTTTCACTTCGCGCATTTGGTCGGGATAAACTTCGCTAAAGTGCGCGATGATTTCCGCTTCCGCTTCCGCTTGTTTTACTTGTCTTTCTTGTCTATCGAACGTATCGAGCGCTGCGTAGAGCTTGTCATAGCCGTACGCTTTTACAGCCGCGTCGATATCTTCGGGAATGTGGTAGAATTCCATTTCTTTCTTGGGTTTGCCTGCAACGGGAACGATGTCATTTGCAATCCAAGCGCAGATTTTTTTAATTTCTTCGTGACCGAACATGATCGCGCCAACCATTTCTGCGTCGGTTACTTCGTTTGCGCCTGCTTCGATCATCAAAATCGCGTCGGAAGTACCTGCCAAGTTCAAATGGATCGTACTCTTCGCTCTTTCTTCCACGTTGGGGTTAATTAAATACTTGCCGTCAACGCAGCCAACCACTACCGAGCCGGTAGGACCTGCCCAAGGAATATCCGAGATGGAAAGTGCGATGGACGAACCGATCATCGCCAAAGGTTCGGGCGAAATGTCGGGGTCAACCGAGAGTGCGGTTGCAACCACCACTACGTCGTTGAAAATTCCTTTCGGGAACAACGGACGGATAGGTCTGTCGATCAAACGGCTGGTCAAAATAGCCTTGTCCGACGCTCTGCCTTCGCGTTTTTTGAAACCGCCGGGGATTTTACCTACGGCGAACATTTTTTCTTCGTAGTCAACGGAAAGGGGGAAGAAGTCCATTCCTTCTCTCGCCGTTTCACTCATACATACGGATACGTGCACCGCCGTGTCGCCGCAGCGAACGAGGCACGCGCCGTTTGCTTGTTCGGCGTATTTGCCGATTTCCACCACGAGTTCTTTACCCGCGTAATCTGTTTTAAATACTTTGCTGTTTTCTAATGCTGGCATGGTTGTCAATTCTCCTTTTCTTATAATTCTTTTTTGTTCTTGTCCGCTTATCCGACCTTCGGGTACGCGGTGATCCCGATACGCGGTTTTTACGCTTGCTTATGCCGCAGCTTGCATAAAAATACTCCGCATATCGACAAAAAAGAGCGAGTGAAAACCTCGCCCTTTCGTGCTTGTGCTTACTTTCTCAACCCCAACGCTTCGATGATTGCTCTGTATCTTGCGATGTCTTTTTCTTTCAAATAATCCAAAAGACCGCGACGTTTACCAACCATCTTCAAAAGACCGCGACGGGAATGATTGTCGTGTTTGTGTTCTTTCAAATGTTCGTTGAGGTGGTTGATTCTCGCCGTCAACAAAGCGATTTGAACTTCGGGCGAACCGGTGTCGCCTTCATGAGTTGCATGTTTTACGATAATTTCTTGTTTTTCCATTTCTTTTTATCCTCCTATGGAATGTGAACCCGTTTCGCTAAGGGAAGCGTGGAGATTCGCATCTCTTGGCGAACGTTATTATTATTTTACCATAAACTTACTATAAAGTAAATTGATTTTGCGCTCTTTTTCCGCTTTTTTGCCGTTTTACTCAAAAAATTTGCGTTTTTTCGCGATGGTATCATCGATATTTTCGATATACGTGCGTAAATCCTTTTGCGAGGCGAGCCGTTCGATGCGCCCTTCGCTATTCCATACCCGTTTAGAAATAGCATTTGCACCTACCGCCAAATTATCCGCCGTTTCTTCCATTACGTCGATATTATACGTGCAAGCCTTGCCTTTTTTCGTCCAACCCACGTTTTCGTTGTTGCCCGCTTGGTATTTTTGACGGTACATATAATAAGGCAAGTACCCGTTTGCGCTAAGCAGCGCACGCGAGCGCGCAATCATATCGGATATATCGTCGTTTTCGATATACGAAGTTTCTTCTTTGAGTTTCGCTCCCGATTTGAGTGACAAACAATGCACGGTAATATTCTCCGCGCCCGTTTCTATCGCTTTTTTTACGCCGTTTTCAAACGTTTCGGGCGTTTCGTCCGTCAGACCAGCGATTAGGTCGACGTTCACGATAAAGCCGTATTTTTCACTCAACTCGTACGCTTTATAAAAGTCTTCTACCGTGTGCTTTCTGCCGATCTTTTTCAGCGTTTCATCGGAAAACGTTTGGGGATTGATACAAATCCTATTCACGCCGTAGCTTTTCAGCAGGGCAAGCTTTTCTTCGCTAAATACGTCGGGACGGCCTGCTTCCACCGTATATTCTATATCCTTTCCGTGCGTTTCTAAAATGGGTGCAACCGCGCGTAAAACTACTTCCAAATCGGGTGTATCCAGCGCAAACGGCGTACCCCCGCCCACGTACACGCTACGCAAATTTTTGACCAGATTTTGCGCGGAAATCAACTCTTTTTTTAAGCATTCGAGGTAGGCAGGTACGAAACCACGCGTTTTTTCGATGGGTGCGGTGATAAACGAACAATAGGCGCATTTCGTCGGGCAAAAGGGTAAAGAAACGAACAAATCGGTGTTGTTATCTCTCTTTTCGTATATCCCTTTTTGCGTATCTAAAATATCGCGCACCAAACGGATATTTTCCTTGCTTACCCACATTTTTTCAAACAACGGCTCAAAGGCTGCGCCGCGCTCTAATTCGCCGTAAGCAAGCTTGGTAGGACGGATACCCGTCAGCGCGCCCCAAGGCATTTTTTGATTGTAGAGATTGCTTAAAATTTCGTATAACCGAAGTTTCGCAAATCGGCGTTCTAACCGTTTCAAAAGTAAGTCGTTTTCCGCTTTTTCGCTGTCTTGAAACGAATAAAAAACGCCGTCTACCGTAAAATCGTTATAAAAAACGTCGCCTTCTTTGCGGAAGGCGTGGATAATTTCCATCGGACGGGTTTTAAATAAGCGTACGACGTCGAGTATTTCGTTTTCTAAAAACGCGCAGTTGGTTGTCAGCATAGTGTTCCTTGTGGCTCAATGATCTTATAAATCCGCTAAAAACGGATTGTGTTGTTTTTCACGCGCAAGCGTACTTTCTTCGTTATGTCCAGGGTATATGGGCATATCTTCTAAGCTTATCAATCGGCGTAAACTTTGCATTAAAATAGCTAAATCCCCCGTAGGAAAATCCGTTCTGCCGATACTCTCGCAAAACAGCGTATCGCCCGTGAACAAATACCTGCCCCCGTCGTTTTTGGTTATTTGATAGCAAACGCTCCCTTTCGTATGTCCTGCCGTGAGCAAGGTTTTTATGGAAATTCCGCATAAAATCCGCTCCTCGTTATCCGCAAGCGTTTCGTCGATTTGGAAAGGAATTCTCGGTGCGCCGAATGCGTCGAACAAGTCGGCGCTCGTCCCCACGAGCGGCTTTTCTTGCGCAGAACAAAGCACTTTCGCCCCTGCTTTTTGCAACGCCGCTACACCTCCTACGTGGTCGAAATGACAATGGGTTAAAAGTACGTATTCTGCCTTTAAACCCAGCTTAATAAGCTCGCTTTCCACGCGCGGTTGCGACGGATCGATAACGATTGCCGTTTTGTTATCCTGCGTTAAAACGTAGGTGTTTGCGCTAAATCCGCGCGGAGATATTTTGATGATTTGCATAGTTTTTCCTTATGGAGTGGGGTTGTTTCAAGCCCACCGATTACGTTCTTACGTTAAAACGCGGAGAGTGCGGCAGGTTGCCGCAAACATCGGGTTGCGCCCGACGGGAGTTTACATAGACGTAAACGAGCAAGGGCGCGTTCCGATTTTGCGGATAAGATGCCGTGCTATACGCGTTTTACCTGAATAAACAAGTTAGGATAATGAAGTGATACGGTGCACCTCGTAGATACGCTTATCCGCTTGCATTTTCTTGATCAGCATATCCACTTCCGCAATGTCCGTCAGCGAAATGGACGCTTCCAAAATAGCGTCGCGGTTTTTGTCAATTCTGCCGTTGACAGCGGTTATCGAAAGTTTTAAATCGCTCACCACGAACGAGAGTACCGAAAGTGCCGCGCCTTGATCGGTTGCACGAATGGCAATATTCGCGTTATAGCGCTGTTTCGCGCCCGCCGCCACTTGCCACGAGGCGGGGAGTAAACGCGTTTGTTCCACTCCGCGTACGTTGGGACAATCGTGACGATGAATGACCACGCCGCGTCCGCGCGAAGTATAACCCACGATCTCGTCGCCGGGTACGGGCGAACAACAACCTGCAAAGCGCACGAGCATGCCCGCTTGGCCGTTGACGAGTACGCCCCCGGGCGTTCTGCCGCCGCCGTCGCCTGCGTGTACTTCAAACGCCATTGGCGTTTCCTTACGGTAAAAGTCAATCAGTTTAAATAAAATTTGGTTAACGGAAATGGAGCCGTAGCCCACCGCCGCGAACATTTCGTCCGTTTCGCCAAACGAGAACCGCTCGGATAAACGCTTAAAGCTCTCGTTCGTGAGCAAGGTAGATAACGTAAAGCCGCGTTTTTTCGCTTCGTCCTCTAACTTGATTTGCCCGATACGAATATTTTCTTCTTTGAGTTCGTTTTTATAAAATTGCTTAATTTTCGCTTTCGCGCTGGACGATTTGATGAATTTCAACCAGTCGCGCGAAGGACCTTTCGAGTTGGGCGAAGTGATAATTTCCACCACGTCCCCTACC
>JAZSMB010000174.1:0-4169 GCA_045535685.1 Candidatus Scatosoma sp. | reverse complement strand
TCCACCGCCGCTACGTACAAATCGATATCGGGGTGGTCGTCTATTACTTTTTGAATGCCTTCAGGCGCGCTGACGATACAGCAAAGCTTAATCCTCGTCACACCGCGTTTTTTGATCATGGTAATCGCGTCCGACGCACTGCCGCCCGTTGCGAGCATGGGATCTACCACAATGAGCGTTCTTTGCTCCGCGTCCGCAGGCAGCTTGCAATAGTATTCGATCGGTTCGTGCGTATCATGGTCGCGGTACAAGCCGATATGTCCCACTTTTGCATTGGGAATGAGTTTTTGCACGCCCGAAACCATACCAAGCCCTGCGCGGAGAATGGGAACAATCCCCACCGCCTTGCCCGAAATCATTTTGCATTTTGCCACTTCGAGCGGCGTTTGCACGTCCACTTCTTCCAAGGGCAAATCTTTGGTCGCTTCGTACGTTTCCAGCATCGCAATTTCTTCCGCAAGCTCCATAAATTGTTTGCAATTTGTGTTCACGTCACGCAAAATAGCAAGCTTATGTTCGATCAACGGGTGTTGAACGTGATGAAATCTCGGGTTATCCCAAAAAGTAAATTCCATAGCAATCACCTTTTTCCTTATCGTTTATTTGTTATATTTTTCTTCAATCGCTTTGATTTTTGCGATACGTCGATCGTGCCGTTCGCCGCCTTCGTACTGCGTCGTCAAAAACAGATTAACCATTTCTTCCATCAAGCCAACGCCTACCACTTTTTCGCCGAATGCGAGCATATTCGCGTCGTTGTGCAAACGAGTGTATTTCGCGCAATACGTATCGTGACAATGCGCACAGCGCACGCCAGGCACTTTGTTTGCCACAATCGAAACGCCGATCCCCGACGAACAAACAACGATACCGCGCTCGCATGTCCCGCTTGCCACCGCTTCCGCCGCTTGCACCGCAAAATCGGGATAATCGCACGAGGATAAATCGTTCGTGCCAAAATCGAGTACTTCATGTCCACATTTTTCCAAATATGCAATCAACGCCTTTTTCAAGTTTAATCCGCCGTGATCGCAAGCTACTGAAATTTTCATATTTTACTCCTTTTTTTTACTCTTGCTTAAAAGAGTGAAATTTGTTCGGTTTTTATCTTCTTTTCTCTGGGTTTTCTGGGCGGAGTTTTATACTCTGCACGAATTTCCAAAGGCAGAATTTTATCAATCAACGCGGACATGCCCCCGTCGATTAGTTCATAAACATAGTGATAACAGTTCAAATCTTTCCCATACGGATCAAGTACCTCGTACCCCGTAAAATCGGAAAACGCATACACGTTATTTTCGATGTTTTCCATACCTGCCTTACGCAAAATCTGCCAGCGCTTATCCATCAAAATATCCCGCTGTTTATCCGTCATACACACAATCGCAAGCGCGTCTTTTAAGAGTTTATCCGTCAATTTTTGCGCTTTTTTCTTGGCAAACGAAGCGACCTTAAACCCTTTATTTACAAGGGTTTGCGCCGTTTTGTCGTTGATGGGCGAACCAAGGGCAGGATGTAAACCTGCGGAGGTCACTTTTGCGCCCGTTAGTTTTTCCTTTTTTAAGCGCTGTTTTAATATTACTTCCGCCATCGGAGAACGGCAGGTATTGCCCGTGCATACGAACACGATTTTATTGCGTTTTTCTTCGTTCATCTCGTACCTGCCCCCTTGTCTTTGATTATTTTTGTTCTACGTCTTGCGACGTACACGCCTTTTGTAAACGGTTTAAAACCCCTTTCATAATCCCGCTTTGTTCTTCCGGTTCAATCGCAATAAGTAGCTCGCAAACGTTTTCCGCTTGACGAAGCAAATCGTACAGCCGCATTGCCATTTCCGCCTGATTTTTCCCGAGGTTCAGCGTTTTTGCACCTAATTTTTTAAACTCTTCTATCCACTTTTCTTCGCAAAGTACCGCAATCCCTTTATTTTCAAGGGATTCAGCCACATACGTCGAAATTGCGTTTTTTACGTTTTTTGCGCTAAAAAGCATGGTTTTGCAACGCGGTGCATAATGCTTATACAGCATACCCGGACTTTTTACTTGCTCCCCTTGTTTGGGCGCAGCCGACACCTCTTTGCAATCGCCCACAACGCTTGCAATCATCTCTT
Source organism: Candidatus Scatosoma sp. (assembly GCA_045535685.1). Classification (GTDB taxonomy): domain Bacteria; phylum Bacillota; class Clostridia; order Christensenellales; family Borkfalkiaceae; genus Scatosoma. The sequence goes on along the minus strand of JAZSMB010000174.1, from coordinate 2,059 downwards.
TCGTGATCAGCCCCGGCCGCAAAATAACGGGTACCTCGCCCGTCACGTCGCACACCGTACTTTCGATACCGCCCGTGCAAGCCCCGCCGTCTAATACGAGCGGAATTTTACCCGCAAAATCGTCGTAAACGTGCTGTGCGGAGGTAGGGCTTACGTGCCGAGATACGTTTGCGCTAGGCGCAACGATGGGAATACCCACCTCTTTCAAACACGCCTGCGCGCCTGCGTGGGAAGGCACTCTTACCGCCAACGTATTCAATCCGCACGAAACGAACGGACTTACTTTCCCCGTCGAAGGATAAACGAGTGTCAAGGGCCCCGGCAAAAACGCGTCGCGCAGTTTTTTTGCGTACGGCGGATCAAAATCGATGATTTTGGACAAATCGTAATCTTTATGCACGTGGGCAATCAGCGGATTGTTATTCGGTCTGCCCTTAATTTCGAAAATCTTTTATACGGCGTCGTCGTTGAACGCGTCCGCACCCAACCCGTACACCGTTTCGGTGGGAATCGCCACTACGCCGCCTTGCTCAATAATCTCTTTCGCCTGCGCGATCGTTTCCGCGCAAACGGGTAAAACTTGCGTATCCATCTTACTCAAACGGCAATTCGTCGTCGGTGGGTTTTAACTCGCCCTTGCGCATAGGCGGTTCGGGCGGAATATAATCGTCTTCGGGGGCTTCGTACTCGTAATCGTCCTCGTCCATAGGAATGGGCGCGGAGTATTGCGGCGGTTCGTCGTCGCGATTTTGCTCGTCCACGTCCACGAATTTGGTGCATTCGCCGATAAATTTGAGCGACACGCGCCCTTGTTCACCGTTTCTATGTTTCGCCAAAATAAGTTCCGCCGCGCCTTTGACAACCGCGCCGCTTTCTAATTCTTCTTTGGTTGCAATCGCTTCGGGGCGGGAAATGAACATAACGATATCCGCGTCTTGCTCGATGGCACCTGATTCACGAAGGTCGGAAAGTTGCGGTTCTTTGGATTGAATACGACGAAGCTGGGACAGCGCGATAACGGGCACGGAAAGCTCTTTTGCCATAATCTTTAAATCGCGCGTGATAGACGCGATTTCTTGTTGTCTATTTTCGCTGCCCGCCGTCACCGACGCGCCGCTGGACATAAGCTGGATATAGTCGATCATCACAAGATCCAAACTGCCCGCAGTCGATTTTAAACGACGGCATTTGGACATAATATCCCCCGGCGTAATACGCGAAGAGTCGTCGATATAAATTTTACTCTTGCGCAGTTGGTCGCTGGCAAGCATGAGTTTTTTCCACTCTTTCGCGGTCAATCTGCCCGAAAGTGCGTTTGCCATACTCACGTTTGCGTACGAGCAAAGCAATCTTTGCACGATTTGTTTTCTGGGCATTTCGAGCGAGAATACCGCGCACGTTCTGCCGTTTTTGAGGGACGCATTTTCTACGAGGTTCATCGCAAGCGACGTTTTACCCATACCCGGGCGTGCCGCAAGGACGATTAAATCGCCCCCGTGCAAGCCGTTGGTCATTTTATCCAAGCGCTTATAGCCCGTAGGGATACCGCGCATGGCGTTGGGGTCGGATTGTAACGTTTCGAACTCGTGCAAAACGTCGCCGATAACGTCGCCTTCCGTCATACCCAAAAGCGCCGAGCGTTCCGTTTGTTTGGAGATATCGTAAACGAGTTTTTCCGCGTGTGCGAGCGCAGACATCGCGTCGGGCGTATCCATCGAAGTTTCGATGATTTTACGCGCCGCACGAATGAGTCTGCGGTTCATACTATCCCGCTTAACGATATCAAAATACGATTGATAGTTTGCCGCGCTGGGCGTGAGTTGCGTCAGTTCGGTCAAATACACGATACCGCCTGCTTTTTCTAAATTGCCAAGCGCGTCCAACTCGTCGGAAACGGTAACGAGATCGATGGGTTTACGCGCGGCAAATACTTTTTGCATTGCAAGCAAAACGTACTTGTGCGATTCTTGATAAAAATCGTCTTCTGCCAGTCGTTCGACAAGGTCGGACGCAATTTCGCTGTCAATCAAAAGACAGCCCAAAAGCGCCATTTCCGCGT
>JAZSMB010000077.1:0-6616 GCA_045535685.1 Candidatus Scatosoma sp. | reverse complement strand
CCTTTAAAAATTTCCTATCAAGGCACTTTGGAAGTGCGCGGCGAAGCAGTAATCCGCTTATCCGTTTTAGACGAATATAACAAAACGGCGAGCGAACCGCTGAAAAACGCGCGCAACGCGGCGGCAGGCGCGATACGAAATTTAGATCCGAGAATAACCAAATTGCGCAGACCGGAAATTTACTTTTACGATATCAATTACACGTCCGACGGCGCAGAACGCTCGCAGGTGGACGCGCACGAATTTTTGAAAAAAGAAGGCTTTAAGGTATTTCCCCATTTCCGTGTTTGTCAAACGGCGGACGAAGTGGTTGCGGCGGTTGCGGAAATTGAAAAACGCCGCAGAGAAATCGACGTGCTTACCGACGGCGCGGTAATCAAAGTAAACGAGCCGAGCGTGCGCGAAGAGATGGGCTTTACGGACAAATTCCCGCGTTGGGCGATGGCGTATAAGTTTGAAGCGGAAGAGGTGACGACCATCGTCAAAGACGTTATTTGGCAGGTGGGCAGAACGGGAAAATTAACGCCGCTTGCTTTGCTCGATCCCGTGGATTTGGGCGGAGTGACGGTCGCGAGAGCGACGCTAAATAACTACGGCGATATTTTGCGCAAAGACGTTAAAATCGGCTCGCGCGTGCTCGTGCGCCGTTCAAACGAAGTCATTCCCGAAATTTTAGGTGCGACCGAGCATAACGAAAACAGCCAAGAAATTACAAAACCGAATATTTGTCCTGCGTGCGGATACGTTTTAGACGAAGTGGGTGCGCACCTGTTCTGTCCCAACGTAAATTGCGTGCCGCGTATCGTTGCAAAACTCGACCATTACGCAAGCAAAAACGCGATGGATATCGAAGGACTTTCCGAAAGTACCGCACTTGCCTTGGTGGAAAAACGCGGCGTGAAAAACTTCTCCGATTTATATAAAATTACCGCCGAAGATTTGGCGGTTTTGGACGGATTTAAGGACAAAAAAATTAATAATTTGCTTACTGCGATAGAGAAAAGTAAGTCCCCGAAATTAGACGCGTTTTTCTTCGCGATCGGTATCGACGGGGTAGGCAGGGTTGCGGCGAAAGACCTTGCAAGCCGTTTTGGCAGCTTGGAAAATTTACAAAAAGCGACGAAAGAAGAGCTGATTGCACTCGACAACGTAGGCGAAATTACCGCAGACGATATTATCGCGTTTTTTAAAGACGAAAACAACGCGCAAGAACTTGTTGCTTTGCAAGAAGTAGGCGTTGTCCCCGTTTGGTCTAGCGAGAAAAAAGAAGGGGTATTTTCCGGCGAAACGGTGGTATTGACCGGCTCGCTCGTGGGTTTTAAGCGCAGCGACGCGCAAAAGCGTATCGAAGAACGAGGCGGGGTATGCGGTTCGTCCGTGACGAATAAAACCACGCTCGTTGTCGCGGGCGCGGAAGCGGGCAGTAAGCTGGATAAAGCGCGCAAACTCGGTATCAAAGTAATCGACGAAGAAACGTTTGCAAAAATGCTGGAAGAATAAGCAAAATAAAAACGTACAAAAACGCGGACGGGTGTCCGGGCGCGCTTTTGCACGGATAAGAGAGCGAAAAATCGGCAAAAAATAGGTTGGGTTTATAATTTATTATAAAAAATTGCCAAAAACTTGAAAAAAGTTGGCAGCGACCGCTTGAAATTTTTAAAAAGGTGTGCTATAATGATATAACTCGGAAAATCGGGTAAAAATCAACGGCGAAAGAGGACGAAAGTATGTGGAGTATGACGGGGTACGGCAAAGGCGCGTACGATCAAGGCGGTATCGAACTGACTTGTGAAATTAAAACGGTGAACAACCGCTATTTGGACGTGTCCATCAAAGCACCGCGTTTGTTTGCCGCATACGAAGAAGTAATCCGTTCACTCGTGAAAGAAAAACTCACGCGCGGTCACGCCGATTTGTTTATTTCCCTCAAAGACAAGCGCGAAAAAAACGCTACGCTCATCACCGATATGGGGCTGGCGAGCTCGTACGTAGCGGCGGCAAAAGCACTCAAAGCGGCGTTTCCCGATTTGACGGACGATATCACGCTTTCTTCCGTACTTCGCTATCCCGAAGTGTTAAAATCGGAAGATACGCAAACGCTGGACGAAGAGCTTGTGCTTGCGCTGACGAGCGCGGTAAAAGCGGCGATGGAAAATCTCAATGCGATGCGCAAAATCGAAGGGGAAAAGTTGCAGGCGGATATGCTTGCGCGCATGCAAGAAATCGAGCGTTTGGTAGAACAAGTGTCTACGCGCGCACCGCTAGTGGCGGCAGCGTATAAAGAACGGTTAACGAGCCGTGTAAAAGAATATTTAGACGGCGCGAATATCGATGAAAACCGTATTTTGACGGAGGTAGCGGTATTCACGGATAAGAGTAATATCGACGAAGAACTTACCCGTTTGCGTTCGCATATCGAACAGTTCCGCGCTATTTGTCAAGAGGGCGTGGTGGGAAGAAAACTCGACTTTTTGGTGCAAGAGTTCAACCGCGAGGCAAACACCACTTGTTCCAAGAGCAACGACGTGGAAATTACGAAACTGGGTTTGGCACTCAAAAACGAAATTGAAAAAATTCGTGAACAAGTGCAAAACGTAGAATAATAGCGAAAGAGAAGTAAGCTTATGAAAGGAGTTTTATTAGCGGTATCCGGCCCGTCGGGGGTTGGCAAAGGCACGATGGTAAAAACGCTGATTGCGCGAAGAGCAGACGTGGTCGAATCGGTTTCTTGTACGACGCGTCCGCCAAGGGACGGCGAAGTGCACGGCAAACACTACTTTTTCTTATCAAAAGAAGAATTTTTACGCCGTATCGACGAAGGGGATTTTTTAGAATACGACGAGCATTTTGGCAACTATTACGGCACGCCCAAATCGTTCGTTAGAGAAACGCTCAAAGAAAAATGCGTGATTATGGAAATCGACGTAGTGGGCGCAAAGAAAGCGAAAGAAACCTTTCCCGAATGCGTTCTCGTTATGGTCGTACCGCCGTCGATTGAAGAACTCAAACGCCGTTTGGCGGGACGTGGCTCGGAAACGGACGCGCAAATCGAAGGTCGGCTTTCGAGAATGGAATACGAGCTTTCGCATTTGGGCGAATACGATTACGTGATCGTCAACGACGATTTAGAAACGGCGATTAAGACGCTTGAAAATATCATTGATGGTAAATAAAAACGAAAAAAACACAATAAAGGAGTGAAAACATATGATTAACGAACCTTCTGTAGACGTAATGATCAGAAAATTAGGAACGGAGGAAGAACCGATTAGCCGTTATGCGCTTTGCACGATCGCAGCGAAACGCGCACGCCAAATTATCGAAACGGAAAGAAACGCGGGCGTGGTAGATTCGACGGGTAAAGACAAAGAACTTTTGACCGCGTGCAAGGATATTGCGGACGGGAAAGTTGTTATCGCAAAAGACTAATGATAGCAAAAAATTGCCTCGCCGTGAGGCAATTTTGCTTTTACTCGCGTTTGGAAACGGGTAAAAACGGATTTTTGAAAAGGAGTGAAAAAAATGATTGCCGAAGTAATCGTGGATATTGCGTCCAGCGAAACGGATAGAATATTCGATTATCTGTGCGACGAAAATACCGTCGTGGGCAGTCGTGTTCGCGCGCCGTTTGGCGGCAAAATTGTGTGCGGTTTCGTGATGAAACTCAAAGAAAAATCTGATTATCCGATGGAAAAACTCAAAAGCATTTTACCCAGCGAGGACGAATTGCCGGCGCTGAGTAAAGAATGTTTAGCACTTGCGGAAAAAATAACGGCGCGTTACCGCGTGCCCAAAGCGTTAACGTTGCGGCTTTTTTTGCCTGCGGAAATGCGGACGGGCAAGGTGCGCGAGCTTACCAAAAATTACGCGCAATTACTTGTGCCGATGAAAGAGATGAAACTCGTAAAATCGGCGAAAAATCAATGGGGCGTAGCCGCGTATTTAACTGAAAATGGGAAAAGTGAATGCGCGCGCTTAAACGAAAAATTCCCCGGCGGTTTAAGCGGACTTGTAAAAAAGGGCTACGTTCAAATTACGAGCGAGCAAATTTTACGCGATCCGTATAAAAGTTTAGACGAAATTTCTCTGCCGCGCGTTTTGACGGACGATCAACAGCGTGCGGTCAATACCATTATTTCCGATCCGCGTACGGTACAGCTTGTGCACGGCGTTACGGGGAGTGGAAAAACGGAAATTTATTTAACCTTGATAGCTAAGTGCTTAAAAGAGGGGAAAAGTTCGATATTCCTCGTGCCTGAAATTTCGCTTACGCCGCAAATGCTTGCCCAGCTTCGGGCAAGGTTTGGACGCAACGCCGCGATTTTGCACAGCGGACTTTCCGCGGGCGAGCGGTTTGACGAGTGGTGGCGTTTGCGCACGGGCGAGGCGAAAATTGCCATCGGGGCAAGGAGTGCGATTTTTGCGCCGCTTGAGAATTTGGGCGTCATCATCGTGGACGAAGAACACGATAGTAGCTATTTTAGCGAAACTGCGCCCAGATACAACACCTTCGATATCGCGCTTTTGCGCGCCAAACGCAACGGCTGTAAGCTGGTTTTGGGCAGCGCGACGCCGTCGGTGGAAACGTATAAAAAAGCCAAAGAAGGGGAGTTTTCGCTCATTCGTTTGGAAAAGCGAATCAACCAAAAACCCCTCCCTGAAATTATCATTGCGGATATGCGCCGCGAAGTGCGCAGAGGGAACAACTCGGCGTTTTCTTCCGCGCTCAAAGAAGAGATAGAAAAATGCCTTGCGAGCGATAAACAAGCGATTTTATTTTTGAACCGCAGGGGGTACTCGCAAACGGTCATTTGTAAAGAATGCGGATACGTAGCAAAATGCGAAGCGTGCGACGTTTCGCTGACCTATCACCGCGACGAAGATTGCTTAAAGTGCCATTATTGCGGTACGAAATACGGCATGTTGTCCGCTTGTCCCGAGTGCGGGGGTAAAAAACTCTCGTACGCAGGTACGGGCACGCAACGCATCGTGGCGGATTTGCAAAAACTCTATCCCACGGCGCGGATTTTGCGTATGGATAACGATACCACGAGCGGGAAAGAAGGGCATTATAAAATTTTAAAAGCATTCGGCGAAAAGCAAGCGGATATCCTTGTCGGCACGCAAATGATTGCCAAAGGACACGATTTTCCTTCCGTCACGTTGGTGGGTATACTCGACGCGGATATGAGTTTGCATTTCTCCGATTACCGTAGCGGCGAGCGCACCTTCCAACTACTCACGCAAGTAGCAGGCAGAAGCGGAAGAGCGGAAGAAAAAGGGAAAGTGGTGTTGCAAACGTTCGACCCTGAAAACGAAGTGTTGCGATATGCAATCGATTATGATTTTGAGGGATTTTACCAAAACGAAATTTCCCTGCGCGCGGCGATGGCGTTCCCGCCCTTTTCCAAAATCGTTCGCGTTTTAGTGACGGGCGAAGACGATCAAAAAACGCTGGAAGTTTTACGGCAAGCGTATAGCGAGCTGGAAACGCTGTATAACGAAAATATGGAAAAGTCTCTATTTTTCAATAAAATGCGCGCGCCCATCAAACGCATACAAAACAAATTCCGTTATCAAGTATTGATGCGGTTATCCGATACGAGTATTTTACCGCAAATCTACGAAATTTGCGCGGCGGCGAGGACGAGGGACGTACTCGTGTCCGTAGAAGAAAATCCTACCAATTTGAGTTAAAAAGGAGAGAGAAAAACATGGCGATACGCAGCGTAGTGCAAGTAGGCGACGAAGTATTAAGACAAAGATGTTTTGAAGTGGAAAAATTCGACGAGAATTTAGCAAAGCTACTCGACGATATGAAAGAAACGGTAAAAAAGGAGCAGGGCGCGGGGCTTGCCGCACCGCAAGTGGGCGTTTTGCGCCGCGTTGCCGTCGTGGACGTGGAAGAGGGGTATTTTGAGTTTATCAACCCCGTCATCACTTCGCAAAAGGGCGAACAAACGGGCTGGGAAGGCTGTCTTTCCGTGCGCGGTAAAAGCGGCGTGGTTTCTCGTCCGATGAAAGTGACGGTATGTTTCCAAGACAGAACGGGCGAAAAATACGTACTCAAAGCCAAAGGCTTTTTTGCGCGTGCCATTTGCCATGAACTCGACCATTTGGACGGCATTTTGTATATCGACAAAGCCAGCCGTATCGAAAAAGCATAGTTAGCCGTTTGCGGCGAAAGGAGCGATATATGAAAATCGTTTATGCAGGTACGCCTACGTTTGCCGTTGCGCCTTTAAAAGCGTTGATAGAAAACGGATTTAACGTGGTGGGCGTCATTACGCAAGCGGACAAACCGCAGGGCAGAAAAGGCATTTTAACACCCCCGCCCGTCAAAGCGTTTGCACTCGAAAACGGTTTACCCGTGATACAACCAAATAAAATCCGCGAGGAAGTGGAGTGCGTAAAAGCACTCGGCGGCGAACTGCTGATTACCTGCGCGTACGGTCAAATTTTGACGCAGGATATTTTAGATTGCTTTGAAAAGGGCGTTTTTAATATTCACGCAGGTTTGCTCCCCAAGTACCGCGGTGCGTCGCCTATGCAAAGCTGTCTTTTGGCAGGGGAAAAAGAAACGGGCGTGTGCATTATGAAAACGGAACTGGGCTTA
>JAZSMB010000070.1:0-3910 GCA_045535685.1 Candidatus Scatosoma sp. | reverse complement strand
AAAACAGCAGATCGTTGCGCGGCGTACCGACTTTCAAAATCGTTCTTTTCCATTTGAACGCTGTCAAAAACGCGTCCGCCGTATGGCGGCACCCGGCAAGCAAAACATCCGAATTAGAGTAGGCTTTACAGAAAGGTGCGTTGCGGTAACCAGGTTCGTCCAGCGCAATTTTTTTCAGCGGCGTGCCGTGCCACGTAGAAATACAAAGTTGCCCCTTGCGGCGACGGGCGGTCACATGAAAGACAATTCTTTTCAGTAAATTTTTTCGATCCAAAAAACTCGTGCGGCACCCCGTGTAGTTGTCTACGACGACCTCAGCGCGCGATATGTATTTGATGTATTCTTTGGAATCGATCCGTACTTTTTTGACGTATGACGGATAAAAGTTTTCGTCGCCAACGCCCGTCGTCCATACGATTTGCAGGGACGGACAGCGGCGGTGCAATTCTTCCGAAATATATTTCGGATTGTCGTTATATTGCCCCATAAAACTGCGAAAAAGTACTGTGTTTTTAATTATCGGACGATATTTGCTGGCAATCGTGCGCAAAAAGAACCCCATATTAGACATGCTTTACTTCTCCTTCCCCGGTAAAAAGTGCTTTGTTGCGGTAGGCGACGAACATCCGAACGCCCATCAAGACAAACTCCGAAATAATACGCGAAATTGCAACGGTGATCAGCGTAAAATGATGCGTTAAAATCAGAATTGCAAGCAATAATACCTGCGTAATAGCGGCGGCAACCGTCGACGCCGTCGTCGCCTTCACTTTGCCGATCGCGCCAAGCGTTGGCCAGCCGTATACCTGCGCCGGAAACGAGAAAAACAAAATCGGTATCATCCAGCGGAACAAGGTGTGCGCCACCACGTACTTTTCTCCCCCGACGACCAGCATAGCCGTCTTTGACAGGAAGAAACAGGCAATACAACCGACCGTGACAATCGGCATAAACAATAGCAGCACTTTGTGGATAAAGCGCAAACTCCTTTTCCGAATCATGTGTGGATAAATGCCGTTGCAAATGGGTGCATAAAGTCCTTGAATCGCTGCAATGATATTAAAGCACAAACTCCAATGTGCAACTTTTGCAAGGTCGGTAATGAAAATTCCGATCAGAATCGTATTCAGCGCGGAAAGCATCGTAGTTGCCACGCCCGACAGGAAATAGAAAAACGATTCCTTTATCATCCGCAAGCAATCGACAATCTTTGTGACGCGAATCGGAATTTTCAGTTTGAAGATAATTCCAAACGAAATACCAACCGAAATCAAGTGCGATATGATATCAAGGATAGGAATCCACAATAGCGTTCCGTCATTTTTCACAAACACAAACGTCAGCGCCGTGGAAACGCCTTTTGCGATCAAAAAAATGAACGTGATAAACTGCATTTTCTCGATGCCACGGAATAAGAAATCTCCAAACAGCGCGGTCGTGGCAACCGAAACGAAACTCAAAATCACAAACAGCACGTTGATCCGCAAAACGCGAATACAGCAGCACATCACGACAAGCGCGACTGCCGACAAAACACACAGCATTAACTTCGAAAAAAACGTGTTCCCCGCAATCTGCCCGATTTTCTTTTTATCACCGCCGGCATTGACGATATCTTTCACCGAGGAATAAATAAACCCAAAATCAATAATCAGCTGCATGTAGGTCATGCAGCTTTTGACGTACGAAACCAATCCGTAGGCTTCTTCCGTGAGTACGCGCGTCAGATACGGCAGCGTAGCAAGCGGAAATAACAGTTTTGCAATACTGATGAGGTACAGCATCACCGTATTTGTAACGACTTTTGATTTTGCCATAATTTACTTTTTTCCAAGCAGTTTCCGTGCAAAACTTGCGGCACGTTTGCCAAAAATTCTTACGATAAAATGATATACTTTTCCGCGGAAACGCGATTTTTTATCCACCCAACTTGCCGCATAGCGGTGAATTGAACGGGTGTTTTTGGTCTTTTTCAGCCTGCCCGTCTGCATATTGATCGGGCAAAAATATTCGGCAGGATAGACGTGTACGTCCGCAACGCACTGCACGTCCGTCGTTTGCTGCAAGCCGTGTTGTTTGAGTAAATCCGTGGTGCGGTCGACGATGGTGTACAAATTGATACTGCCGTCTTCGTTGTAAAAACTGCTGTTTTCATAGTGTTCCAGCATTTCTTTGGCAAACGGATGTCCTTTGGGCATCGCAAAACCTAGTCCAGGATTGACGGAAACGGGAACGCTGAGATCAGGATTTTCACACCCCATAAAAGCACCTTTTTCTATCAAATCGCCCATGGGACGGACGACTTCAACGTCCGTATCGAAATACAATCCGCCGTATTCATATAAAATTTTATACCGCGCAAAGTCGGATACAAACGCCCACTTTTTTTCTTTGTACGCGTCGCGAGTATACGCGCATGCGTCAAAGTCAAAATTGCTTTCGTTCCACTCCACAATTTCGTAATCCGGAAAATACTTTTTCCAGCTTTTCAAACACTTTTTTCCAAGTTTATTCAGCGGTTTTCCGCCAAACCAGCAGTAATGTATTATCTTTGGAATCATAAATGCGTCCTCTTTTTGGTATAAGAAAGTCTCTCAATAATCAGCATCGGCACAATAAGCGAAAAGAAGTTGGTCAGAGTAATTTCGATATTATACATCACGATACCCATGCTAAAATAAAACACAGTTATCAGTAATCGCAAACAGCGAAACGGATTATCGTTATGTTTGTTTTTTAATTTTATACCTGCATCTATCGTGACATAAGCAAAAACAAGCGAATAGAGCGGTGCAAATATCGGACCTAAATAATAATATCCCATCGCGATTGTAGGCGGTATTTGTCCGGCAGATTCATTATACGCATTAAAAAACCCTTGCAAGGTTTCTCCCGAAAGTCCAAAAATGGTGTTGCCGTAAGGAATCGTGCTGGTAAAATCGTTTATCATATAATGCAGCCTGTCCACTTGGGTATTCGGCAGGTTGAAAGTTCCGGAAACAACGTTAACGCCTGAAAAATAAGCGCTGAAACGGCGCGAAAATTGCCGGAAAAGATTATCCGTTCCGGAACGCAAAAGCCACCAACCAATAACGGCACATACCGCAAGCACAAAGATTATAATTGTCCGCCTGCCAAGTTTTTCACCGAAAAACAAATGATTTCTAAGCAACAGCAAACAGACCAGATAAATCAGGCTTTTTGCAATGGCACCGGGGATAAAAAACAATGGAACCATGCACGTAAACAGCGATAAAACCCGAGCGACAGGGGCTTTCTTGAATTTAGAAAGCATGACAATCACATATCCAGGTACCAGCAAAACAGCGGCACGCATTAAATACATACCCGTAACCAGCGAAAATTTGGTTATAAACGTTTTGCCGTATTGTTCTATGACAAAACTGTCTTCCATTGTCGTAAACAGTTTGTCGCCGATATGGAACACTGTGCGGTATGCCTTTAATATCTGGGGAGTAATAATCAGACAAACTGCCAAAAGCATCAAAAAGAAAATGATCAACACGGTGTACATAACGGTTATGACGGGACGAAGCGAACGGCTTGGTTTTTGCTTTCGAAATTTTTCGCGAGAAACCATATACGCCATCAGCAAAAATAACGTAATTGCTTCGTAGACAACGAGAGTAACTGCGTTCATCGTGTTTTGATCAATATTTTTAGTTATCGTCACGGAGTATTCCCCCAACGCCATAAACAAGGGGCTGATAACCATTCTTGCGGCAAGCAACACCAGAATCAAGGTGATGCCAAAATTAACGAAAATTTCCCGATAAAGCCGATGGAATAGTATGGAAAGAACTCCAAAAGTAACCGGCAAAAAGAATAGACTTCTGTAACAATCGGGTTTATCCCAATCCAAAATCAAAATAATTGCCACGCAAAAAGA
>JAZSMB010000062.1:0-17071 GCA_045535685.1 Candidatus Scatosoma sp. | reverse complement strand
GACCGCTTGGCCTCCGACTTCGTTCCCTAAAGGTTTACCAAAACAGCTGTGGCATCAAAAATTAGCCCAAGCCACCGCTACGGGCGTGGTTGCGTATTTGGCGGAACAGTTGTCGTAAAAAATCTCTATAATCACTTGTGTTTTTTGTGAAAGTATGGTATAATAACGAGTGTGCTACATTTTAATGTAGCAATTTAGGAGAAAAACCAAGTGAACAGCGTAGACGCAAAACAAATTAACCCCGTAACCCTCGCCTTTTTAGGGGATGCGGTATTTACCCTTTGGGTGCGGCAAAAACTTGTGGAAAAAGGTGCGGGGAAACCGTCCGATTTGCAAAGAACGGCGGCGAAAATCGTATCGGCGCACGGACAAAGCGACTTTTTGGAGAAAGTGCTGCCCATGCTGACCGAAGAAGAGAGTGATATTTTCCGCCGTGGCAGAAACGCGAAAAAACCCACCAAGAGTAAGCACGCGACGGCGGCGGAATACAACCGCTCGACGGGCTTGGAAGCGGTGATAGGATTTTTACACTTAACGGGGCAAACGGAGCGATTAGAGCAGTTGCTTTCGCAAACGGACGAAAGCGTATGGCAAGGACAAGCGGTGGAAAAACCCTTTCATCCTTGCGGTAGATAAGTAAAGGAGTAAGCGCATGAAAACGGAAGGCAGAAACGCCGTTATCGAACTTTTAAAGACGGGGAAAAATATTGATAAATTACTCATTGAAAAGGGGGCGCAAGGCTCGGCGATGATGATTTTTGCCGAGGCGAGAAAGCGCAATATCCGCGTGCAATTCGTGGATAAGCAAGTGTTGGATAAAGAGAGCGTTTCCCGTCGGCATCAAGGCGTAATCGCATTCACGACCGATTACGAATATTTCGATTTAGACGAAATTATTGCGGCGAAAAAGAGTGAAAAGGGCGGCTTTATCGTACTTTGCGACGGGATTGAGGACGTGCATAATTTGGGGAGTATCATTCGTGTAGCCGAGTGTGCGGGCGCGGACGGAGTAGTCATTCCCAAATCGGGCAGCGCGTCGGTGACGGAAAGCGTAGTGCGTATTTCCGCAGGTGCAGCCGAGCATATGAAGGTGGCGAAGGTGTCTAACCTTGGACAAGCGATTGAAACGCTGCAAAAAAACGGCTATTGGGTATATGCGCTTGAGGCGGGCGGCGAAGATATTTACGCGGAAGATTTTTCGGGGAACGTTGCACTCGTGGTTGGCGGCGAAGATAGCGGTGTAAAACGTATTAATAAAGAAAAATGCGATAAAATTTTGTCGTTGCCGCTCAAGGGTAACGTAAACTCGCTCAACGCGTCGGTGGCGCTTGGAATTGCGGCGTACGAAGTGGTGCGCAAACGCTTGTAAGGGCGAAGGACGTTGGAAGGTATGGACGAGAAAAGCAGACAAAACGCCACGGACGAAACGCTGGTTGCGTGGGCGCAAAACGGGGATAAAAAGGCGACGGAAACGCTGTTTTCACGGCACGGAAGCCTTGTCCGCGGGATTGCGCGTCGGTTTTTTATCTTGGGCGGAGAAGCGGACGATTTGGTGCAAGAGGGCATGATCGGTTTGTATCAAGCGGTGGTCGAATATAATCGAGAGCAAACGAATACTTCGTTTAAAAGTTTTGCGTATTTGTGCGTGTATCGTCGGATCGTGGACGCGGTTAAGAGTGCGGCACGTAAGAAAAACGCACCTTTTTACACCTTTGGCGCGTTGCCGATCGAAGAGTGGGAAACGGACGAGCCAAGCCCCGAGGATAGAATGATTTTGCGCGACGATCAACGCGAGTTTAATCAAAAAATCAGCCGTGTATTGTCCGATTTTGAGTTTAAAATTATCGTGATGTATATGGACGGGCTGACCTGCGCGGAGATTTGCGAAACCTTAGGGAAACCGTTCAAAAGCGTGGATAACGCGATACAAAGAAGTAAACGAAAATTACAGGAAATGCTAAAGAAATAAAGGAGAAAACAGTATGGCGTATTTGGCGCTTTATCGGGCGTTTCGCCCCACGTCGCTCGACGACGTAGTGCGGCAAGAACATATCGTGACCGTACTTAAAAATCAAATAGAAAGCGGAAGGGTGGGACACGCGTATTTATTCTGCGGTCCGCGCGGTACGGGTAAGACGAGTATTGCGAAAATTTTCGCTGCGTCTATCAACTGCGAAACGCCGAAAAACGGCTCGCCGTGCGGAAAGTGCGAAGCGTGCAAGGCGCTTGCCGATCCGTCTAATTTGGATATTTCCGAGATTGACGCGGCGTCGAATAACGGCGTGGACGAAATGCGGGATTTGCGCGAAAAGGTGCAATATCCGCCCGTTGCCGGTAAATATAAAGTATATATCATCGACGAAGTGCATATGCTTTCCACGGGTGCGTTTAACGCGCTGTTGAAAACGTTGGAAGAACCGCCCCGTCACGCCGTATTTATTTTGGCAACGACCGAGGCGGCGAAAATTCCCGCAACCATTTTGTCCCGTTGTATGCGGTTCGATTTTAAACTCATTCCTCAAGCGGATTTGGAGGAGCGTTTAAGATACGTACTGGATACCATCGGGAAAAAATACGAAGAGCAAGCGATTGCGGCGATTGCGCGTGCGGGCGCGGGGAGCGTGCGCGACATGCTCTCGATTGCCGATACGTGCGTATCGTACAGCAGCGGCGTTTTGACGTACGCAAACATAACAGCGGTGCTCGGGAGTGCGGATTTTGCAAGCGTGGCGGCGTTGGTTGCGGCGATGCTCGGCGGGGATGCGGGTAAGGCGTTTGAACGCGCCGAGGCGTTTTTATCCGCCGGAAAAGGCGTGGGTACGCTCGTGAAAGACGTGATGAATTTTTTAAACTCCTGCACGGTTGCAAAAACGTGTCGGGACGGAAAGCAAATACTCGCTTTGCCCGACGATAGTTATCAAACGGTGGAAACGATTGCGCGTGGGGTGAACGGGCATCGATTGCTCCGTACGACGGAAATTTTTGCGGAAGTGGAACAAACGCTTAAGTATACGACTTCGCCGAGAATTTTGTTTGAAACGGCGGTTTTAAAGGCGAGTATGCCGGAGGCGGATTATGATATTCAATCGCTGATTGCGCGGATTGAAAGTTTGGAAAAGCGTTTAAAGGACGGGGATTTTTCTGCACCGAAAACGCAAAAAGAGCTACCCATGTATGCGGCGAACGATGGCGGCGACGTGGAAACGGTAGTAAAAAAGCCGACTGCGCCTGCGATGGAAGAAGTACCTGCACCCGTGCAAGAAGAAACGTTGCCTCCGCCTTTGGAAGCACCGCCCGATGAAGCGGTAACGGGCGGGAACGTGTATTTTGACGCGGAGTTTGCGCCTGCGCCTAAAAAACAAGCCGCCGAGCAAAAACCGCTCAAAACGGCGGTGAGCGGGCATGCGAAAACGACGTTCGGTACGTTTTTGAGAAGTTTGCGCCGTACGGGTAAAAACGGCGTGTTGTTTACCATTTGTATGGATTTGGAATACTTGTACGAGGGGGACGTGTTCGTACTCTTTACCACGAGCGACACCATTTATCGTTCGCTGTCCAAGCCCGAGCATTACGCGCTCATTCAAGCTGCGTTTGAGGCGATTGGGATTTCGCAAGAGGGATTTTCCGTGCGTATGAAAGGAAAAAACAGCGACTCGTTTGAAAAGACGATTACGGCAATTAAGCAAACGTTTGAAGGCGTAAAAATTGAGATAAAATAAATATTTAGGAGAAGAAGAAAATGGCAGGGTTTAATAATAACAATATGCAAAACTTGATGCGCCAAGCGCAAAAAATGCAAGAAGAAATGCAAAAGACCGCGGCACTTTTGGACGATTGGGAAGTGGTTGGTACGGCGGCGAACGAAGCGGTCGTCGTGTATATGAACGCGAAAAAAATTATCAACGGCATTGAGCTGGATGAAAGTATCGTCGATCCCACCGACGTGGAAATGTTGGAAGACTTGATTATGGCGGCAATCAACGACGGATACTCCAAAGCGGACAAAGTGTACGAAGAAAAAATGGGTCGCTACGGCGATATGGGCTCACTTGGCGGAATGCTTTAAAAAAGAGCAGGATAAGGAAAGGTTATGGACATTTTTATCGAGTCGATCGGCAGGTTGGTCAACGAGTTTTCCAAACTGCCCGGAGTCGGCAAAAAAACGGCGCAACGGTACGCTTATAAAATTATCGATATGAACGAGGCGGAGGCGCGTGCGTTTGCCGACGCGATTTTGGGCGTAAAGAAAAAGGTGCGCTATTGTAAAATTTGCGGGAATTTTACCGAAGAAGAAACGTGCGGAATTTGCCGCGTACGCGATAAGAGCGTGATTTGCGTGGTAAAAGAACCCAAAGACGTTGCGGCGATTGAAAAACTGCGCGAGTTTAAAGGCGTGTATCACGTTTTACACGGCGTTATCGACCCGTTATCGGGGGTAGGGCCGAACGATATTCGCATTCGAGAATTGCTTGCTCGTATTCACGAGGGAGAGGTAAAAGAAGTGATTATCGCCACCAACCCCGACGTATCGGGGGATGCAACGGCGATGTATATCGCGAAACTTGTAAAACCGTTGGATATCACCGTTTCGCGGTTGGCGCACGGTATCCCCGTGGGCTCGGAAATCGAATACACGGACGACGTGACGCTTGCGCGTGCGTTTGTGGAACGGAATAAACTATAAAGGAAGGAGAAAAAAATATGAAAATATCCGTACTGGGTTGCGGGCGTTGGGGCTCGTTTATCGCTTGGTATTTGTGCAATCACGGTCACGACGTATATTCGTGGGGGCCGGAAGACGATTATTCGTATAAAGTACTTAAAGAAACGGGAAAAAACGAATACGTGGAGCTGGATAAGCGGATTCGTTTGACTTGCGATTTGGAAGAGGCGGTTTCGCACGCGGAAACAATTATTATTTCCATTTCGTCGCAGGGCTTGCGTGGGTTTGTTTCGCGTATCCGCGCCTACGACGTGGCTGATAAAAATTTCGTGCTGTGTATGAAGGGTATCGAAGTGGATACCGGTTGCCGACTTTCCGAGGTACTTACCGAAAGCGGAATTTCGCCCGACCGTATCGCCGTTTGGGTAGGGCCGGGGCATATTCAGGCGTTTACGCAGGGGATCCCGAACTGTATGGTCATCGACTCGCAAAACGACGAGTTAAAGCGTACGCTTGCCGACGCGTTTAAGAGTGATTTGATCCGTTTCTACTACGGTAGCGATTTGATCGGTACGGAAATCGGTGCGGCGGCGAAAAACGTAATGGGCATCGTTGCGGGCGTTTTGGACGGGTGCGGATTCGGTTCGCTGAAAGGTTCGTTGATGTCGCGCGGGGCGTGGGAAGTAGCTCGACTGATCAAAGCGATGGGCGGGAACGAGTTTTCTGCGTTTGGTTTGGCGCATTTGGGCGATTATGAGGCGACGTTGTTTAGCGAATTTTCGCATAACAGAGGATACGGCGAATTGCTGGTAAAAGGCGAGAAGTTTGCCAAGCTTGCAGAAGGCGTACCGACGGCGGCGGCGATGAAAAAGCTGGGCGAAAAGTACGGAGTGGATTTGCCGATTACTTGTGCGGTTTACGAGCTTTGCTATGGCGAAGAGTTGGGTATGACTTGCCGTGAGCGTGCGGAAAAGATGCTTGCGAAATTATTCTCCCGCGATACCAAATCGGAATTTTATTTTTAAGCGAAATCAAAAATAAAAATCGTCTTGTTGAAAAACAGGGCGATTTTTTGTATACTTTTTTATAAATTTCACACGATATAAGCAAAAGCTAAAGGAAATTTTGCTATGAACAAAACGGTAATTTTTGACGGTGAAGGGAAAACGCGCGAGGAGCGAGAAACGTGTTTTCCGATTGCAAAAAACGGTGAAAATATTAAAAACAAAGGGGCAGGTATGCGATGACGGGTAAAAATAGAGAAAATTATAATAAAAACTATATAGCGTACGTGCATTCGTTCGACCCACCGACGAAACATTTTAAAAACTGCTTTCGCGCGTTTATGGTGGGTGGCTTGATTTGCTGTGTCGGGCAATTTATCCGCTATATGTTAGAGGGGGTAGTTGGGCTCTCCGGCGACGAGCTTGCAGGCACGACGAGTATTATACTCATTTTTTTAGGAACGTTATTAACGGGGTTTGGCGTGTACGATCGCATCGGTCGAAACGCGGGCGCGGGGTCGATTGTGCCCATTACGGGGTTTGCCAACAGCGTTGCCTCGCCTGCGATGGAGTTTAAGACGGAAGGCATGGTGTACGGTATGGCGGCAAAAATGTTTATCGTGGCGGGACCGATCATCGTGTTCGGGGTTTTGGCAGGCACGGCGGTGGGGCTTATTTATCTTTTATTGTAAAATTTTAGAGGGAGAATATGCAAACGATTTTTTTTGAAAATAAACCGCGCATTATCGCAACGGGGACGATTGCAGGACCGAAAGAGTGCGTGGGCGTGGTCGGGAAATACGTGGATAAAGCGCTTTCCGACGATACGTTTGGCGAAAGCAGCTATGAAAAAGCCGAGTGCAAAATGCTTGCTTACGCCATTTCGCGCGCGATTGCCAACGGCGGAATGAAAGAAACGGATATCGATCTATTGATATCGGGCGACTTGCTCAATCAAATTATTTCCGCGTCCTTTGCCGCGCGCGATTTCGATTTCCCTTTTTTGGGGGTATATAGCGCGTGTTCGACTTTGTCCGAAAGCTTGGCGCTTGCCGCTGCTTTTATCAACGCAGGATATTATAAAAGAGTGGTTTCTGCGACGGGGAGTCATTTTTCTTCCGCCGAAAGACAGTATCGTTATCCACTCGAACTTGGCAACACTCGGCCGCCGCAAGCACAATGGACGGTAACGGGCGCAGGCGGGTTTTTGGTGGCAAACGAGGGGGGCAGGGTTGCGATTACCGCTGCGACGTTTGGGAAAGTGGTAGATTTTGGCATCACGGACGTGAATAATATGGGCGCGGCGATGGCGCCTGCGGCGGCGGATACGATTTTGACACATTTGCGGGAAACGGGGCAAAAAGCAAGCGATTACGATTTGATTATCACGGGTGATTTGGGTGCTTTGGGAAGCAGAATACTCAAGGATTTGACGTGGGAAAAGGGAGTGGACGTGCAAGACAATCACGTGGATTGCGGCGAAATCGTCTATAAAGTGATAGAAGACGAGTTTCAAGGGGGCAGCGGCGCAGGTTGCAGCGCGGTGGTATTTGGGGCGTATTTGTTCGATCAACTGCAAAAACGCAAACTCAAAAAGGTATTGCTGGCGGCGACGGGCGCGCTCTTATCTCCGGTGTCCAGCGGGCAGGGAGAGAGTATCCCTTGCATTTCGCACGCCGTTAGCATAGAAGTAGTAGAGTAAGGAGAAGAGGGGATGTTCGAAGGGTATTTAGAGATTTTTTTAGGGTTTTTGAAAGCGTTTGCGGTGGGCGGTTTGATTTGTATGATTGCGCAAATTATTATCAATTTTACCGATCTCACGGCAGGAAAAATTTTGGTTATGTTTATGCTGTTTGGCGTGGCGTTGCAAGGGCTTGGGTTATATCAATATCTCGTTGATTTTGCGGGCGCGGGTGCGACCGTGCCCATTAGCGGGTTTGGATATTTGTTGGCGCAGGGTGCAATCAAAGGCTCGCAAAAAGGGTGGTTTGGCGCGTTTACGGGCGCGTTAGCGGCGGCGAGTGCCGGGATATCCGCGGCGGTTATTTTTTCGTATTTAATGGCGCTTATATTTCGAGCAAGAACAAAGAAAAACTAAAAAATCGCTCCGCGTTTTTGCGGAGCGATTCGCGTATTCAAATAAAAATTATTCTTCTTTTGTCGGGGGATTTTCATCGGCTTTTTTCTTGCATCTCGATTTTACCAGTTTGATTAAGTAATGCACGACCATACCCACCGCGATCGCTTTTACCAAATCGAAAACGACGGTGAGAACGAAAGTTAAAACGAGTACGAAAATATCCGCTACATTTTTCGTTTTGATGATTTTAACGAATTGACGCCACTCGGACATATTATACGCAACGACGAACAAAATTGCGGCGATAATCGGCATCGGGATTAAGGACGCGTACGGCATCAAAAGCACCAAAACGAGCAACAGCACCAGCGCGTGCGTCATACCCGACAAGGGGGATCTGCCGCCGTTTCTTACGTTTGCCGCCGTTCTCGCGATTGCGCCCGTGGCAGGGATTCCGCCAAACAAGCCTACGCAAATATTGCCTACGCCTTGCGCGATAAGTTCGGTGTTGGAGTTATGCTTATCCCCGATCATTCCGTCGGAAACCACGCAGGATAAAAGCGATTCGATACCAGCAAGCAACGCAATCGTAAACGCGCTGGGTAAAACAGCTAAAATTTTCTCGCCCGTAATCGCGGGGAAAGAAAGGGTAGGCAGCGCGGAAGAAATGGTGTACAGCGAGCCGATGGTATTGACGGGCAACGTTGCCAAGCCCACGATAAGCGCGCCCACGAGTACCGCAATCAGCGAACCGGGAATTTTTTTAGAAACTTTCGGCCAAGCGATTAAAACGATAAGTCCGATACTACCCACGAGTATCGCCCAGAAATTGATGGAGGAAATATGCTCGAAAACGAGCGTGAGTTTTTCCACCGTTTCGATGGCGTTCGTGCCGTCGGGGTAGGTCAAGCCCATAAAATCTTTTAATTGCCCGATAAGGAGCGTGACGGCGATACCTGCCGTGAAACCTACCGTAATGGTGTGGGGTATGTACTTAATCAGCGTACCCACTTTGCAAATACCCATAACGATGAGCATAAGCCCTGCCATAATGGTGGCAAGCACGAGTCCGTCCATGCCTTGCGTGGCGATAACGCCTGCTACGATGGTGGCGAACGCAGCGGTCGGGCCGGAAATGTTTACTCTGCTGCCGCCGAGCATGGAAATAACGAACCCCGCGATGATGGCGGTATATAAACCCGTTTCAGGGGTTGCGCCCGACGCAATGGCAAGCGCGATGGATAACGGCAACGCGATGATGGCAACGATTACGCCTGCAACGATATCCGAAAGTACTTGCTTGCCCGTATAGCCTTTGAGCGAAGTAAAAAGTTTGGGTTGAAAAGTAGTCATAACGTTTACTCCTAACGTAAATACCGTACTATTATACTCCAAAACGGTGCGTTCGTCTATTAAATCGTGGGTAAAATCGTTAAAAAATTAAAAAAAATCGCGCGTGGGTACGTACTCACGGCGATAAGTTGGGACGGCTGCCGAAAATATCCGATTGTAAATACGTGTCGGGGATACTGCCTACGATGACCGATTCGCCCACGAGTACGTCGGTGGTGACGGCGAAATTTTCCGTGCGCGAGGGCATAACGATACTAATATCCGCAATCACGCGCAGATAAATAGAGTGCTTGGTTTGGTTGATGCCCACACTCTCAAAAGTAGACGAAAATCCGCAAGATACGCTGCTGACGGGAATGATGCGGAAATAAATACTCGGGCCTAAACCTGCGAACGCCTCGATGCCCGTCAACGCACCCAAAGGAATGGGGATTCCGTTTAAGCTTAAATTTTTTAGGTTGGATTGCGAAATGGACGCCGTATCGCGTGCGATTTTGTTGATTTTGAGCGCGTTTGCGGAAACGGCTACGATATCGCCGCTTTCGTTGCGATCGATGTTGACGAGGTCCTCGTAGCGCATACCATCGCTCAGCGTATAGTACACCGCGTCGTTGACGGCGATGGTCGTGCTTGCGCGCATGGTCGCCTCGCTAATGGAAATGAGTACGCGCGTGACGTTGCGTTGAAAATAGAAAAATAAAACGACGATCAGCAGTACGATACTTGCTAAAATAACGATCAGCCGCCGTTTTTTATTTTTTCTGCGTTGTCGTTTGGTGGGGGTTGGACGGTAGGTAGGGAGAGCGTAATCGGAAAATCTATTCATTTATTTTCCGCGTCCTTACCGTGCAGCGTTTGTCTTATCGTCCGTAAAATCAGCGCGTTTGCGCTGGTAAACGAAGAGAGGCGAAGCTGCGTGCGTAAACCCTCGTCGAGGAGAGTTTCGTCCACCGCTTGGGGGAGAGAAGAAAGGTTGTTTTCGCGCAAAACGTGGCATAGCCCTTTGCGTAAAAAATAGTTCGCATTTTCCACCTGATCGCCGCGCGATTGCTCTTCGAGGGGAATAAAAAGCGCGGGTTTTTGCAAGGCTAAAAGTTCGAAAACCGTACCTGCGCCTGCACGCGCAATCACCACGTCTGCGGCGGCGTACATAGTACCCATGTCCGTGACGAATTCAAATTGACGGTAGTTTTCTATATTGCTTTGCACGGTATTTCCCTTGCCGCAAACGTGTAAAACTACGTAATTTTGCGTAAGCGTTTGGATATGTTTTCGTACGGCGTCGTTGATGCGTTTGCTACCGCTTCCGCCGCCGACGACAAGCAACGTTTTTTTATGATAAGGCAAAGATAATTGTATCCGCGCGTGCGCTTTGGAAGTGTGGAAAATATTTTGCCGTATGGGCGCGCCGCTATGCACGCCCTTTTTATACCGTTTCGCCGTTTCCGGAAA
The DNA here is from genome assembly GCA_045535685.1 of Candidatus Scatosoma sp. Lineage (GTDB taxonomy): Bacteria > Bacillota > Clostridia > Christensenellales > Borkfalkiaceae > Scatosoma. The sequence goes on along the minus strand of JAZSMB010000062.1, from coordinate 6,519 downwards.
CGACGTAAACAGCGTTTTGCAAAAGGGCAGGCAAAGCCTGTTGGCAAGCCCGAGCGAGAAATCGCTTTCGTGGGTAAAGCAGGGGATTTTTAACGTTTTTGCCGCGTAAACGACGGGCAGGGCAACGTACCCGCCTTTGGAAAAAACAAGGTCGGGCTGAAAGGTGAGTAACCCCTCTTTTGCGCGTTTGACGGCGCGGAAAAACTGCATAGGAATTTTTAGATTGCGTTGGATATTCTTCCAAGAAAAACCGCGTGAAAATTTGGGACATTCCACGCTAAAATAGGGGATATTCCACTTAGAGATAATCTCTTTTTCGATGCCGTTGGAGCCGATATAGCAAACGTCCTCTTTGCCGTCGGATAAAATTTCTTCGATTAAGGCGACGTTGGGAAGTACGTGCCCGGCGCTCCCGCCGCCCGTAAACGCGATTTTTTTCATAAAACACCTCGTTTTTGCTTGATATATTATATCCAAACGAGGAAAAGGATATGCGAAACAAGCAAAAAACGGGTAAACGACTATTCTTCGTGCGTGGTTGAAAGTGCTTTTCCGATTTTTGCGATTTTTTCGCGTAAAAAAACGGGGGACAGTACTTGCACGCCCGTGCCTAAGGACAAAATTTGCCACATACTTTCGTCCGTATTTTCCACCGTCAAATGGGCGTACCATTTGCCGTGTAAACGTTGCAAGCTGCCTACGCCGATGCGATCGCGTACTCTATCCACCGCGCCGTCGGCAAGCAATAGGCGGACTTGTATATATTCGGGGGCAGGCAAAAGAAAACAGCCGTCTATTTCCGCTTGTGAAAAGGGGCGTTTTTGAAAGCGTTCGTCCGTTTTGCGTATGGCGATCACCCGTCCGATCGTAAACAGATGAAACCGACGCCGCGTATAACAAAAGGCGTAAAGATACCAAACGCCGCACCTAAAAATGAGCTGATACGGTTCGATTTTATCCGTTGGACCGCGCGCGGATTGCTCGTAAACGATTTCTAAAACGCCTTTTTCGGAAATTGCCGTTTTGATAAGCGTTAGCGTTTGCGTAAGTGCGTTATTTGCGTTTAATAGACCGCAATCGCATATAATTTCGCTCGTTTCTCCCGATAGCGTGGCTGCCGAGATTGCCGTTTCTTCGTGTGAAAGGAGTTTATGCCGTGCTTGCGCGTAGCGATGATCTCCGCGTAAAGAATAGGCGAGCGCCAACGCGTCTATCGTTGTTTCGTATTCCTCTTGCGAAAGCCAGTTTGCAGGGAGTTTATAACACTCGGATAAGTAAATACCGCCGTTTCTGCCCCGCTTGACGAGTATAGGCAGGCGGGTACGCAACCGCGCGATATAACGGGCAACGCTGCGCGGCGATAAGCCGTATTTTTCGGACAACTGCGCCGACGTCGCTTTTCCGTTTTCGATTAAATCGAATAACATTCCCGATAAAACGCTTAATTGCATACCTACTCCCAAAGAAAAATGTTTGAGTTTATTATAGCGAACATTTGTTCGTTTGTCAACTCTTTTATGAGGAAAATAAACGAAAATTAGGGGGTGTTTTTGTCGAAAGGTATTGCAAATGCTTGACTTTTTTTATAAAAAAGTGTAAGCTTTATGAAAAGCTTAAAACAAGAAGGAGAAACACTATGGCAACGAACGTAAACGTAATGGACACCCTTAAAAGACGCGGGTTTGTCAAACAGACGGTATTTGAGGAGGAATTGTACGAAAAGCTGGGCAAGGAAAGCATGGCTTTTTATATCGGTTTCGACCCTACCGCGGATTCGTTGCACGTTGGGCATTTTATGCAGCTGATCGCTATGCACCATATGCAACAGGCAGGGCATAAACCCATTATTTTGATCGGCGGCGGTACGGCGATGGTAGGCGATCCGTCGGGCAGAACGGATATGCGCTCGATGATGACCAAAGAAACCATTCGTCATAACGTTGAATGTTTCAAAAAACAAATGTCCCGTTTCGTTAGTTTCGAAGGGGAAAACGCCGCGGTGATCGTGGATAACGCCGACTGGCTGATGGATTTGAATTATATCGATTTCTTGCGTGAAATCGGCGCGCATTTCTCGGTAAATCGTATGCTCACCGCCGAGTGCTTTAAGCAACGCTTGGAACGCGGTTTGTCTTTCCTTGAATTTAACTATATGCTCATGCAAGCGTACGACTTTTTGGTGCTGTATAGAAAGTACGGTTGCGCGTTGGAGCTGGGCGGCGACGATCAATGGAATAATATTTTGGCGGGCGCGAACTTGATCCGTATCAAAGAACAACAACCCGCGTATGCGATGACATTTACGCTTTTGACCACTTCCGATGGGAAAAAGATGGGTAAAACGGCGAAAGGCGCGGTATGGCTTGACGAAAATAAAACCACTCCTTACGAGTTCTATCAATACTGGCGTAATATCAACGACGAGGACGTAGAAAAGTGCATGAAACTTTTGACCTTCTTGGACGTTGAAGAAATCGAAGAAGCGTGCCGTTATAAAGACGAACGCATCAACCAAGCGAAAGAAAAACTCGCGTTCGAGCTGACCAAAGAAGTACACGGCGAAGAACAAGCCGTTTTGGCGCAAAATCAAGCGAAAGCGGCGTTTGGCGGCGGCAATGCGGAACTTTTGACCAAAGAAGTGGAAAACGTAGAAACGGTTGTGGACGCAATGGTGGCGGCTGGCGTTGCAAAATCCAAAGGCGAAGCGCGCAGACTTATCGAACAGGGCGGCGTGTCGGGGGACGAAAGCAAAGTGACGGACGCAAATATGGCGATTCCTGCAAAAGAATTCGTTTTGCATAAAGGTAAAAAAGTACACCTTAAAATTATCGTGAAATAAATAAAAAGAGCGGGAAAACCGCTCTTTTTTCAAAAGGAGAGGTATGGAAAAAAGCGTTCGTACGGTATTTTCGCCGTCGGCAAGTGAAAAAATTATTGAAAAATCGCGGTTTATTACGTATTCTACGCACGTGGAAAGCGAAGAACAGGCGCGCGAATTTTTAGCAAAAATCCGCGCGGAACACTCGCTTGCTACGCACGTTTGTTATGCGTTTATCGCCGATAAAACGGGTAATTTGCAACGCTTTTCCGACGATGGCGAACCGCAGGGAACGGCGGGCGTGCCGATGCTGGAAGTATTAAAGGCGAAAAAACTTTATGAAACGGCGGTCGCCGTAGTTCGATATTTCGGCGGCGTAAAGCTGGGCGCGGGCGGACTGGTGCGGGCGTATTCGTCTTGTACGGCGGAGAACTTGGACGGCGCGGATATTCGCGTTTTGGAAGTGTGCGTGGAGCTATATTGTACCGTCGATTATACGGGGGTGGATAGTTTGCAAAAATATATTTCATCGCATACCTGTACCCCTCTTTCTACCGATTACGGGGAAAAAGTGCGGTGTAAAATTGCCGTTAAAAAAGCGCAGGCGGACGCGTTTGAAAGCGGGCTTGTCGATTATATGCACGGCAGGGTAGCTATCGAGCGCGGAGAGGAATACTACGCTCCGTTTACCGAGTAAAAAAAGCGAAATTTTGGTATTGACAAGATAAGAAAAGTATGGTAAAATAAGGGAAAAGGAGAGTTTTGGCTTATGAAATATACAAGCGTTAGCGATGTAAACGTTTCGCGTATGGTGATGGGTTGTATGCGCATTGCCGACAAGCCTTTGACGCAAACGGAAAAATTGATTGCGGAAGCGGTTAGCTTGGGCGTGAATACCTTCGATTTAGCGGACGTTTATGCAAAAGGCGATTGCGAAAAGGTATTCGGCGTGGCGGTAAAAGACATCGCCTTGCCCAGAGATAGCTACGTTTTGCAAACCAAGTGCGGGATTCGTTACGCCGATTTTGGCGCCTATTACGATTTTTCCAAAGACTATATATTAAAAGCGACGGAAAATAGCTTGCAAAGGCTGAATACCGAGTACGTCGATATATTGCTTTTACACCGTCCCGACGCGTTGATGGAGCCGGAGGAAGTGGCGGAAGCGTTTGAAAAATTACACGGAGCGGGTAAGGTGCGTGCGTTTGGCGTAAGCAACTTTTCCTCCTCGCAAATAAAACTCTTGGAAAACTACGGCGTGAAAGTGTGCGTGAACCAAATGCAATATTCGCTCGCCCATACCTTGCTTGTGGAAACGGGTATCAACGTAAACAAAAAGAAAGCGGAAGCGTACTCGCGTGCGGGGGATACCTTAGAATATTGTCAACGCAAACATATCACGATGCAAGCGTGGTCGCCGCTCCAGCACGGATTTTTCGAAGGTACGTTTATCGGGAACGAGAGTTTTGCGCCGTTGAATAAAGAATTAGACGCGCTTGCGGAGAAGTACGGCGTGACGCCTGCGGCAATCGCTTGCGCTTGGATTTTGCGACACCCTGCGAAAATGCAGGTGGTAACGGGTACTACTTCGCCCGAGCATATGCGTCAGCTTTGCGCGGCGGCGGACGTGGAACTTACCAAAGAAGAATGGTATAAATTATATCTTGCAACGGGCAAAACGTTGCCTTAACAAAAAAACGAAAAAAGGGGAATACGATTATGAAAATGATAACGGCGATTGTCAATAAAAAGGATGCGGGCGACGTGTGCGACGCGCTCGCTCAAGCAAGATACGCGTTTACGAAGATGGCGACGACGGGCGGATTTTTGAAAGCGGGCAACGTTACTTTGCTCATCGGTACGGACGATGAAAAAGTAGATGAGGCGATTGAACTGATCCGTAAGCATTGCGCGCAACGTATGATTCCCGTCACTTCGGTTGTGAGTGCGGGTGTGCCTGCCTTTGGGTATCATAAAACGGAAGTGCTGGTTGGCGGGGCGACGATTTTCGTTTCCAACGTCGAGCGGTTTGAAAAAATGTAAAAAAGTACGTAATAAAACGCCCTGCGACTTGCCGTCGCAGGGCGTTTTGTATTTGGATTGAACGGTTATATTTCCGCGTAAATTTCAATCAAATTCAACATAACCTCCACCGCCTTTTCCATAGAGGGTACGGGGATAAATTCTTTAACAGAATGGGCGTTGAAACCGCCTGTAAAGAGGTTGGGACAGGGTAAGCCCATAAACGAAAGGGTGCAACCGTCCGTACCGCCGCGCACGGGCATTTCCGTTGTGGTAAGCCCCGCTTTGGTATACGCTTTGCGGGCGTTTTCGATGAGGTGGAAGTGTTTTTTGATAATTTCGTGGCAGTTATAGTATTGATCGCGGATGCGAACGGAAACGGCGTCTTGACCGTATTTTTGCGCAAGTTTTTCACAAATCGCGTAGATAAATTGCTTGCGAGCGTTGAATTTGACGATATCGTGGTCGCGGATAATCAGTTCGATTGCGCCGTGTTCGATTTCCGCTTTTACGTCGCAAACGTGATAAAAGCCTTCGCGCATTTCCGTTTTTGCAGGAATTTCGTTTTCAGGCAACGCCGCTAAAAAATCGCCTGCAATCAAAGCGCAGTTGATCATTTTTCCTTTTGCCGAGCCGGGATGGACGTTGTAGCCTTTGAAAGTGATTTTTGCCTCCGCCGCGTTGAACGTTTCGTAGCCAAGCCCGCCGATGTCGCCGCCGTCGACCGTATAGGCAAAGTCGCAACCAAAGCGTTCCACGTTAAACAGCGACGCGCCTTCGCCGATTTCTTCGTCGGGGGTAAACGCGATGCCGATTTTTCCGTGTTTGATTTCTGGATGCGCCGTGATATACGCCGCCATTGCCATAATTTCCGCTATGCCCGCTTTATCGTCCGCGCCGAGCAGGGTATCGCCGCTCGTGACGATCAGTTCTTGTCCGATTAAGTTTTTCAACGCGGGGATTTCCGCGACGCAGATTTTTTTACCGTTGGCAAGCGTAATATCGCCCCCTTGATATTGAAAACAAACGGGGCGCACGTTCGTACCCGAGCAAACGGGCTCGGTATCCAAATGCGCGATAAACCCGATGGCAGGTAAACCGTCTGCGTTTGCAGGAATATGCGCGTACACGTACGAGTGTTCGTCCACTTCCGCGTTGGTAATCCCAAGCGCGTGCAACTCTTCTACCAACAGTTTTGCAAGGTGGAATTGTTTTTGCGTAGAGGGGTGTTCGCCCGTTTCGGGAGAAGATTGCGTGTCGATTTGTACGTAGCGCAAAAATTTATCTTTTACAGTCATAAAAAGTCCTTTTCTATTCAAATTTTCCTTTATTATAAGCGGAAAGGCGGATAAAGTCAAGGGGTTTGTGCAAAATACACAAAAGGGATATGGAAATTTGTGCAAAATGTCCTTGTCTTTTTTATGGGAAAGTAGTAAAATAATAGTATCGAAAAATATGATTCCATTGGAGGAAAAAAATTATGGCAGGTCTTTTGCTCAAGAATATTGACAAAATTTATCCCACCGGCGTACAAGCCGTATTCGATTTCTGCTTGGATATCCAAGACAAAGAATTCATCGTTTTGGTAGGCCCTTCGGGTTGCGGTAATTCGACGACGCTTCGTATGATCGCTGGCTTGGATGAAATTACCCCAGGCGATCTTTACATCGACGGTAAGC